>CAYYHM010000023.1:22867-32411 GCA_964471795.1 uncultured Chitinophagales bacterium
AAGCTGCGGGCGATGCTTTCGAGCAGTGCTTTAGCATCCGCCATATCACCATAGCTTGGGAAGGTACGCTGTGCAGCTATATAGCTGAGGCCCAATACCGATCCCCAGTCATTCATGGCGTCCAGTTTCCAGGCAGCCTGCATAGTTTTGTGGAATGAGGCTGCAGACACATCCAGTGTTTTGGCATACCATTCGTGGTTCAGGTCCGTATATGGTTTGTTCTTGCGTACGTTGGGGCTCATACCAATGGAGTGCAGTACAAAGTCGATCTTGCCACCCAATATCTCCATCGATTGTGTAAACAGCTGTTCCAGGTCTTCGTTGGAAGTGGCGTCAGCTGGTATGATTTGGCTGCCGGTACGCTCTGCCAACTGCTGAATGGCGCCCATACGCATAGCAATGGGTGCGTTGGTAAGCACAAAGGTGGCTCCTTCTTCGTGGCAACGCTCAGCCACTTTCCAGGCGATGGAGTTCTCGTCCAATGCGCCAAATATGATTCCTCTTTTTCCTTTGAGTAGGTTGTTTGCCATAACGGAAAGGTTGTTTTGGATTAATTCAGGGCAAATCTACACATTCCCCAATAGTTCCCTCGCACCTGCCAGTGCGATGTCGGAAGGCTGGTCGCCACCAATCATCCGGGCTATGGCCATAATTCGTTCATCGGATGTTAGGGCTTTGACCCTGGTACGGGTATGGCCATTTTCTTCCTGTTTGTACACGAAGAAATGGGCGCCCCCTTTAGCGGCTATTTGAGGCAGGTGGGTAATCACCAGCACCTGATGATGACCGGCCAGCGTCTGTAACAACTGTCCGACCTGCAAAGCCACCTCGCCTGATATGCCGGTGTCGATCTCGTCAAAGATCAGCGTTGGCAATTGGGCACTGGCTGCAATCAGCGATTTGATGACCAGCATCACGCGGCTCAATTCACCACCCGAAGCCACACGACTCAGCGGCTGCAACGGGGCTCCCTTGTTGGCTGAGAATCGAAGTTCTATGCTGTCTATTCCATGTGCTGTCAGCAGGTCTGGATTGGTTTCGATGTGTACTTCCAGTCTTGCTGCCGGTAGACCTACTGCCGGAAGTAGCGCATTGACCTGCCCGGCAAATTTATCGGCGCCCTGCCGCCGCATTGCGGAAATCGTGGTTGCCTTTGCCAGTAAGAGGTTCCGCAGTTCGCTCATTGCTTTTTCCTGCTTGTCAATGGCCAGTGTTCTGTCCACTGAACCGGAAATCTTTTGCGACAAAGCAGCTTCAACCCGCATCAGGTCCGCAACAGTTTGCACATCATGCTTTTGTTGGAGCCTGTTCAGCAGGTTAATTCTGTCCTGAACAGTAATGATGCGTTCTTCGTCGAAGGTAACTTCCTGTTGCAGGTGTTCCATCTCACGGGTTACATCCTGCAACTCTATCAGTATGCTTTCCACTCGTTGTTGCAGGGCGGCAGACTCCTCCTGGTATTTTGCGGCCTGCCGTAGGCATTGTATCACACTACGCAACTGATCCAGCAGTGCAAATTGATCACCTTCTACCGTGCGCAATGCATCGGTCAGTGACTGCTTGATGGTTTCTGCATGGGTAAGGATGTTGAGCTCTTCTTCCAATCGATCTTGTTCATCCTCCTGCTGGAGCTGTGCGTCATGCAATTCCTGCCACTGGAAGGTATAATAGTCGATGTCGCGCTGCGCATGGCGATCTTCCTCCTTCAGCAGTTCTAACGCTTTGTAGGCTTTCTGGTAGGTGGTGAAGGATGCCTGTAAGGCTTGTGCTTCCGGGGCAACGCCGGTAACAGCATCAACTACCATTCGCTGAAACTGGTCAGTTGCCAATTCCTGTGTTTCCTGTTGCTGGTGCAGGTCGATTACCTGAGAGGCAAAGGCTTTCAATACAGACAAGGTTACCGGTGTATCGTTGATGAATGCCCTTGATTTTCCTTGGGGTGTGATCTCCCTTCTCACGCTGGTGTGGGCGTCGAAGTCGAGTTCATGTTCATGAAAGAATGGCTGCAACGGATATCCGGCAATATCAAATCTGGCCTCCACAACACATTTCACGGAGGTGTCATACAGCACGTCGGTATCTGCTCGTTTGCCCAATACCAGCGACAAGGCACCCAGCAAGATGGACTTGCCGGCACCGGTTTCGCCGGTTAAGGTGGTGAGCCCTTTGCCGAACGACAATTCCAGCCGATCTATAATGGCATAATTCTGTATGAAAAGCTGGGTTAACATAGCGACATCAATGGCACGCTAAGTTAATAAATCGGCTATCGCAAGAGTTTCTGATATTTCTCCGAATTGGGGGCATCGAGCCTTGACAGCAGATTGATGGCATTGATCTTCTCGTTCTTGGGGATATCGCGATAGATATTCTGCAGCTCTTCACTTTTGGCGTTGAAGAATAGCTGCATGAGCATGGAATTAGGGTTGGTCTGGTTTACGGTGCTGAGGATTTCCAGGCACTGCGTAATGGTTTGTGTTCCCAGGGTTCGGTTCTCGTACATCCTGTCCAAACCATTCATGTGGTAGTTGTAAAAGGCACTTCTGAAATTGGCAAAACGGGGATTCATCAGGTTTTCTGTCAGCCAGTATCTGTTTCGTAGTCCTTCGAAACTCTTCCAGCCACGCTCACTGGTATTCTGTGCCAGGGTCACTATGTTTTGTGCCTTCAGGATATAGGGATTGCCACCTTTTTCAGCGAATGTCTCATAATCCAGCCCGATGATGATATAGGCATAGTAGGCAAGCAGAGAGCTGAGGTTGTTCAGGAAGATGTTGTCCTGAAATTCTATCGGCTGAAATTGTGTGTATTGGAATTCCCAGTCTTTATCGTTGAAGTTAAATACGATGGACTTGTAGTCGCTGTTGAACACAGGCCTGCTGCTTTGGATGGTAGCATTGGCGCGAAAACGATCTATCGTAAGCTCTTCTGTGATGCTGATGATGATTTTGCACTCAATCTTTTCGGTAGGCTGCAGGTTATCGTCTGTCCACTTTCTGGTATTGATGAATTCGGCAATGCTGGCCTCCAGGGTTCTGAAAATGGCAGGGTCTGCCAGCTGCAGTCCCGGTGTGATCACCTGTACGTCGCATCGGAGTTCCTGTGCGTTGGCAGACAGGGCCAATATGGCAGAAAATAGGATCGTAAGCAGCTTACGCATGCATCATGGTCATTATGTGATGAACAATGTCTTCAGCAACTGATTTCTTGCTTTTTAACTCAAAGGACTGCTTTTTATTGCCGGGTCCGAAAATGGTGACTTGATTGGTGTCGTACCCAAAGCCTGCCCCATTCTGTGTCATATCATTCAGTACGATGGCATCCAGGTTCTTAGCTGCCATCTTTTCCAGAGCATGTTTCTCGCCTTCGTTGGTTTCCAGCGCGAATCCGATTAAGAGCTGGTTTGGTTTTTTTTGATTGCCCAGTGCCGCCAGGATATCGCCGGTGGCTTTCAATTGGATGGGTGTAATCCCTGCAGCCTTTTTCAGTTTTTGGTTGGCAGGGTGTGCCGGGGTGTAGTCTGCCACAGCTGCTGCCCCGATAAACACATCGGCATCGGGGAACAGGAGTATGGACGCCTCCAGCATGTCATGTGCCGTTTCAGTGTGGATTATTCGTATGTTTCTGTCGGTAGGCTGTAAGTGCGTGGGTCCCAGGATTAATGTGACAGTGGCGCCCATTGACGCTGCCGTATCGGCCAGTGCGATCCCCATTTTACCGGTGCTGTGGTTGGACAGGTATCGCACCGGATCGATGGGCTCTCTGGTAGGCCCAGCCGTAATCACGAAGTGCTTACCGGTAAGGAGTTGACCGTTTTGCAGAAAGGTGGTCACCCAATGGATGATGTCTTCCGGCTCAGCCATTCTGCCCTCTCCTTCCAGTCCACTGGCCAGCTCTCCCGTACCTGCCGGTATGATGTGGTTGCCGAATGCTGCTATTTTCTCCAGGTTACTTCTTGTAGCCGGATGTTGGTACATATCAAGATCCATGGCAGGGGCAACCGCTACCGGACATCTGGCTGATAGATATGTGGCTAACAATAGATTATCGCTTTGACCGGTAGCCATCTTGGCCAAGGTGGAGGCGGTGAGTGGTGCTATCACCATCAGATCAGCCCACAAACCCATCTCTACGTGGTTGTGCCACACGGTGCCCGCCTCATCAGTAAAGGTCGAAAGAGCAGGTCTTCGGGACAGGGTGGTGAAGGTTAAGGGGCCCACAAAGTTGGCGGCATCGGGTGTCATAACAATCTGTACCTCAGCCCCGGCTTTGATGAACAGCCGGGTAAGGTAGGCAGATTTGTATGCGGCAATGCCACCGCAAATGCCCAGCAGGATCCGTTTGCCGGACAGGGGTTTCATTAGGCCTCTTCGTCTCTTTCGCGGAAGTAGATCTGGTCAGTCTTGAACTCTTCCAGGGACAACAATGCCGGATTGGGCAGCTTTTCGTAATACTTGGAAATCTCGATCTGCTCCCGGTTCTCATGAACCTCTTCCAGGTTGTCGTTGCTGGTGGCAAACTCCTCCAGCTTCCCGTGAAGCTCCTGCTTCAGCTGGCTGCTGATCTGGTTGGCACGTGCAGTCATCACCGCCAGTGAGCGGTATACGTTTCCGGTTTTTGCAGCCAAATCCTTTACAGATTGTGGTGTAGCTGACGGATCAACATTGTTGCCTAGTACTTTCAATGTACTCATTGGTTGTGATTTTATAAGTTCTTCAACGATTGTTGCGCTGATTCGAAATAATTGCTTGCTTCCTTCAGATAGTCACTGTCAGGAAATTTATTCAACAGGTCATTGTATGCCTTGATTACCTTTTCGTAGCGCTCTGCCTGCTTACTTACAATGCTGTTTTTGGCGAACAGGTAATAGCTTTTTACTACCAGAAACTGGATCTCTTCGGCCTCGCTGCTGGCAGGGTAGTCTTCCAGGATGTTTTCGAAAGCTATGGCCGCTGCCTGGTAGCTCTGCATATCGAGGTACTGTCGGGCAGCCAGTATCTCCTTTTCCTCGAGCTTCATTTGTAGCGCATTCATCATTGCGAATGCTTCAGTGGCATTCTTGCCGCCCGGGAAAGTGCTGAGGTAAAGCTGAATGGACTCTATGGCTTTCAGGGTATTTGTCTGGTCCAGCTCGGGTGTTGGTGATATGTTGTAGTAGCTCTTGGCTACCATGAAAAGCGCTTCTTCTGCTTCCGGACTTGCGGGATAGAAGGAATAGTAATTCTTGAAGTTGTAGGCAGATACCAGGTAATCGCCCTGCCCATAATGGGCATAACAATAAATCAGGTACACCTCCTGCAACTCTTCACGCCCACGGTATATGCTGATGAGTTCATCAAGCAGTGGAATCGCTTTGTAGTAGTTGCCCTTGTTGTAGTATTCTTTGGCTTTGGTAAGCTTCAATTCTACATCGCTGCTTTTCAACACTTTGTTGTAGTTGTCGCACCCTGCAGCCAGCAGGAGCAGCAAGAACAGGCCGGATAAAAGTTGGATGATATTTTTAGGCATGGCCTGCAAAATTACGGATTGCATATGTTATCCACAATCCCTTTAACGTACTGATTCCCAAATGTTATACGATGTGTGGAAGGAAGTGTAATTTTGTAACTCGAAAGTTAACCCTGTCTATGGATCTTTTTGAAAAACTAATGCTCGACCCGGGCCCACTGGGACGGTTGTCGAATCTCGCACATGGCTATTTTGCATTCCCGAAGCTGGAAGGGGAGATAGCCAGCCGGATGACATTCCGGGGAAAGGAAATGATTTGCTGGAGTCTGAACAATTACCTGGGGCTGGGCAACCATCCTGAGGTACGTGCTACCGATGCACAGGCAGCCGCTGATTGGGGCCTTGCCTATCCAATGGGAGCGCGCATGATGTCCGGTAACACGGATTATCACGATCAGCTGGAAGCGGAACTGGCCAGCTTCGTGGGCAAGGAGGACTCTATCCTGCTCAACTACGGCTATCAAGGTATCATGAGCATCATTGATGCGTTGATTGACCGCAGAGATGTGGTGGTTTACGATTCAGAGTCCCATGCCTGCATTATCGATGGTGTCCGCATGCATCAGGGTAAGCGATTCGTGTTTCCGCACAACGACATCGAAAATTGTGAAAAGCAATTACAGCGTGCCACCAAATGGGCGCAAGATACGGGGGGTGCTATCCTGCTCATTACTGAAGGTGTGTTTGGTATGGGTGGCGATATGGGTAAGCTGAAGGAAATCGTAGAGCTGAAGAAGAAGTTTCAGTTCCGATTGCTGGTAGATGATGCCCACGGTTTTGGTACAATGGGTAAAACAGGTGCCGGTGCCGGTGAAGAGCAGGGCGTTCAGGAAGAAATTGACATCTATTTCTCCACGTTTGCCAAATCGATGGCATCAATTGGGGCGTTTGCCGCTGCAACAAAGCCGGTTATCGACTATTTGCGGTACAACACCCGTTCTCAGATTTTTGCCAAGTCGTTGCCTATGCCGATTGTAATCGGTAACCTGAAGCGTCTTGAATTGCTGAGGACGAAGCCGGAACTGAAAGACAAGTTGTGGCATAACGTGAATCGTCTCCAGAAGGGTCTGGTTGAACGTGGCTTCAATCTGGGCAAGACCAACTCGCCGGTAACACCTGTTTACCTGAGCGGTTCCATACCGGAGGCTGCCAACTTGATTTTCGATTTGCGTGAAAACTATCGGATCTTCTGCTCTGCAGTACTATATCCTGTAATCCCTAAGGGTGAGTTGCTGTTGAGATTGATACCGACTGCGATGCATACCGATCAGGACATTGATGAAACATTGGAGGCGTTCTCCGCTGTTGCTGATAAGTTGGCGAAGGGTGTCTACAACCAGGGTGTAGAGCACCTGATGGGTGTAGTGAAGACAGAAGCCTGATAATACTTCGGTAATACAATACAAAAGGTCACTGAAAAGTGGCCTTTTTTTATGGTCTCATGTGCGGAAAAGTGCAACGGGCGTTGCATAATGGTTGTAGCCTTATACAATCAGAGAGGCAGCCGCACCGATCTTGTCATCGGTGGCTTTGCTTACGTTCACCAGCGGAAGCCTCAGGGTATCACCGCAAATGCCGATATGACGAAGCGCACACTTGACCCCGGCAGGATTGCCCTCCACAAATAAAAGCTTGAGCATGTCTGCCAGTTGCCATTGCAAGGTGGTGGCTGCGGAGAAATTTCCTTGCATCGCCAATCGAACCAGCTGGCTGTAAGGCTGGGGGAAGGCGTTGCCAATGACAGAGATTACGCCCTCCATGCCAAAACTGATCATCGGCAGGGTTAGTGCATCTTCACCGGAAATCACCAGGAATCCGTCCGGTCTGTCTTTTACGATATCCATACACTGCTCCAGACTGCCGGAAGCTTCCTTGATGCCAATGATATTCGGATGATCATGAGCCAGCCGGAGTGTCGTGGCGGCAGTAATATTGCTGCTGGTACGCCCAGGTACATTATACAGGATTACCGGTAATGGTGCAGCCGACGCGATGGCCATGTAGTGTTGGTAGATGCCTTCCTGGGTAGGCTTGTTATAATACGGGCTGGCCGAAAGGATTGCGGAAACACCGGTAAGGTCTGCCTGCAATATGTCATCGATTACCTGACGAGTATTGTTGCCACCAAATCCAGCCACAACCGGGACACGGTTTCTTACGGTGGTTATAGTTTGGCGCAGGATTTGAGCCTTCTCTTCGGTAGTTAGCGTAGCTGTTTCGCCGGTAGTGCCCAAAGAGACTACGTAGTTTACTCCACCTGTAATCACATGGTCAATCAGTCGGGATAAACCATCAAAGTCAACCGACCCATCGGGGTGGAATGGCGTAATGAGGGCAATACCGGTTCCATGAAGTGCATCCATCATTTCAACATTTGGAGGTACTTGTCAAATGTAGCTAAAATAAGAGCCTGCTCAGGATCCTCCTGCGGAAATCTGACCATCAATTCAAAGTGGTCTGCATAGGCCTCGTCATAAGGCCCAACCCGCATAGATGCAGCAGCCTGTGCAGCGGCCCACGCAAGAGGTTTTGGCAATGTTCTGGCAGGGATTACCAGCATGTCGGCAGGCTGTTTCAGCCATTCCAGTAGGGCTGCATGATGTGGTATGTAGAAATAGGACACATCTTTTTTCGTAAAGTAGATATCGTCAGGGTAATATTCCGTCTGTGGATGTGTAATGTAATAGCAGACAGATACCTTCACTCCTTTATCCCGCCATTGCTGAATCCACTTTTTCCATCCCCGGCTTTCTATATCTGACTCGATGGGTGCCAGTACCTGGATAGATTTCAGGGAGGCGTATTCGATAAACCGATGCGGATAATGGATTTGAGCTGCTTTTTTTCGAAGCCGCCAACGGAAAATGCTGGTGCGAATCCCTTCCAGCATTATCAGGATTTAGCGTCTGAGGCTTTCTTTCTACCCTTTGATTCTTTGTGTGCACCCATGGAGCTAAACTTGTTGATGCGCTTGACAATGCGATCGTCTGCATCCATCTCCGAAAGGGCTTTCAGGTGTTTCTTGATGGCGGCCTTCAACTTCTTAGCCATTCCTTCAGGATCGCTGTGAGCGCCACCCGAAGGTTCTTTGATAATACCATCAATCAGTTTGGCGGCATACATGTCGTCGGCAGTCAGTTTCAGCGCTTCCGCAGCCTGCTCCTTATAATCCCAGCTGCGCCACAATATGCTGGAGCAGGATTCCGGTGAAATCACTGAGTACCAGGTGTTTTCAAGCATCAATACTTTGTCGCCTACGCCAATGCCGATGGC
Source organism: uncultured Chitinophagales bacterium (assembly GCA_964471795.1). Taxonomy (GTDB): domain Bacteria; phylum Bacteroidota; class Bacteroidia; order Chitinophagales; family S012-47; genus CAJXXO01. The sequence continues at coordinate 31,649 of CAYYHM010000023.1, forward strand.
ACCACCAGAGGCGCCTTCTCCTATGATGATACAAATAATCGGAACCCGCAGTTGAGCCATCTCAAACAAGTTGCGGGCAATTGCCTCAGCTTGTCCTCTTTCTTCGGCTTCCAGGCCAGGAAATGCACCGGGTGTGTCAATCAGTGTTACGATTGGTTTGTTGAAGCGCTCGGCTAGTTTCATCAGACGGAGTGCCTTTCGGTATCCTTCAGGATTGGCCATGCCGAAATTTCGGTATTGCCTCATTTTTGTGTTGATGCCCTTTTGGTGTCCGATAAACATCACTGTTTGGCCGTCCATATTGCCAAATCCTCCCACAATGGCTTTGTCATCGCCAAAGTACCGGTCGCCATGCAACTCCACAAAAGAGTCGCACATTTGATCCAGGTAGTAAAGTGTGTAAGGCCGTTCGGGGTGTCGGGATAGCTGTACCTTCTGCCATCCGGTAAGATTGCTGTAGATCTTCTCCCTTGCCTCCAGCATCTTTTCCTCAAGATCCTTGATAGAGGAGGAAATATCAATCTCACCTTTGGCTTCGATAGCCTTCAACTTGTCGAGTTGCTCCTGCAATTCGGCAATGGGTTGCTCAAAATCGAGATAAACCATAGTCGTCATTTTGGGCGGCTGTACGGTAGGGGAGAAGCAAAGGTAGGATAGAAAATTAAGAAAAAAATTTTGGAGGCTTCATTTCAATAATGCCAAAAGCCTGTATATTTGCATCCGCCTTTACAGGCACTTTGATATTTTGGTCCGGTAGTTCAGT
>CAYYHM010000024.1:0-4017 GCA_964471795.1 uncultured Chitinophagales bacterium
CTTTGAACTTTACACCTCAGCCCCCATCGGCTCATCCTTCTCTACCCGCAGATTGCCGATGATGAATTCCTGTCGTTCGGGCGTGTTCTTGCCCATGTAGTACTCCAGAATCTGATTGATAGTGGCGTCTTTACGCAGCAATACAGGTTCCAGTCGTATGTCGGGGCCAATGAACTGCTTGAACTCATCCGGACTGATTTCTCCCAATCCTTTGAATCGCGTGATTTCGGCACTTTTCCCCAGCTTCAGCACGGCTGCCCGCTTTTCCTCTTCACTGTAGCAATAAATGGTCTCCTTCTTGTTGCGTACCCGGAAGAGCGGCGTATCCAGCACATACAAGTGACCATTGCGCACCAGCTCAGGGTAGAACTGCAGGAAGAAGGTAAGCAGCAGCAACCGAATGTGCATACCATCCACATCGGCGTCGGTTGAAATCACTACCTGATTGTAGCGCAGCTCATCCAGATCTTCTTCTATGCCAAGCGCATGTTGCAGCAAGTTGAACTCCTCGTTCTCGTAAACGATCTTCTTCGTAAGGCCATATACATTGAGGGGCTTTCCCCGCAGGCTGAACACAGCTTGTGTCTGCACATCACGGGCTTTGGTGAGGGAACCGCTGGCACTATCACCTTCTGTGATGAACAGGGTGGTCTCCAGTTTACGCTCGTGGTTGTTTTCGCTGAGGTGCACCCGGCAGTCGCGTAGCTTCTTGTTGTGCAGGTTGGCCTTCTTGGCGCGCTGATTGGCCAGCTTCTTGATACCGGCCATCTCCTTACGTTCTCGCTCGCTCTGCTGAATCCGCTTCAACAAGGCCTCCGCCGCATCCGGATGCTTGTGCAGGTAGTTGTCCAGTTCGCGGGCCAGAAAATCAACGACATACGAGCGTACTGCCGGTCCGTCGGGGCCCATCATGGTTGAACCCAGCCGCGTCTTTGTCTGCGATTCGAATACCGGTTCCTGTATGCGTACGGCGATGGCGCCTACAATGGATGCCCGCACATCAGTGGTGTCAAAATCCTTCTTGTAGAACTCGCGTACCGTCTTTACGATACCCTCCTTGAACGCATTGAGGTGTGTGCCGCCGTGTAGTGTATTCTGTCCGTTGACGAAGCTGTAGTATTCTTCGCCATACTGATTGTTGTGCGTGAGCGCCACCTCGATGTCGTCTCCCTTCAGGTGGATGATGGGATAGCGCAGTTCCTCGGCGTCAGTATTGTGTTCAATAAGGTCGTACAGGCCATTCTTACTGTGGTACTTGTTGCCGTTGAGGCGCAGGGTGAGGCCTGCATTGAGGTAGGCATAATTCCACAACAGCGTATCCAGATAGTCGGGGATGAACTTCAGGTGCTTGAAAATGGTGTTGTCCGGAATGAACTCCACCTCAGTGCCATTCTTGTCGTCACAGGCTGACACCGGGTGTTCTTGTGTGAGCTCACCCTGCCGGAACTCGGCCACCTTCATCTGTCCTTCACGAACGGCCTTCACCCGGAAATAGGTAGACAGCGCATTTACCGCTTTAGTACCTACCCCGTTGAGTCCCACGCTTTTCTGAAAGGCCTTGGAGTCGTACTTACCACCTGTGTTGATCTTGCTGACACATTCCACCACCTTGCCCAGTGGAATACCTCGTCCATAGTCGCGTACGGTAACCCGGTTATCCTTGTCGATGTCGATGTCGATGGTTTTTCCATATCCCATCATGTGCTCATCGATGGCATTGTCGATTACTTCCTTCACCAGAATGTATATACCATCATCCGGACTGGAGCCATCGCCCAGCTTGCCGATGTACATACCTGGACGCAGGCGGATATGTTCGCGCCAGTCCAGGGAACGGATACTACTCTCGTCGTATTGAAATTGCATTTCTGCCATGTGCTGCGGAATTGAAACGTAATCGGGTGTTGGGTTACACAAATCTACCTGTATTGCCCCGATTTGGGTGGCTTTGTTTCCACAGATCCAAAATGGTTGTTTACCGGTGATCTCCTAATCAAACGCTCCATTATTAGCATACGTTCCTATTACCTCTTGATGGCGCTACCTGAACCGGAGGTTGTCACATTCACACTGGCAGGATTACCCCAATAGAACAGGTCTCCCGAGCCTGAAAGTCTGCCTTCCAATGATTGCGATACGTTCACATAGGCATCTCCGCTGCCGCTGATGACCACACTGGCTGTCTGCACCGGAAAGAATTGTCCCTTGCAATCTCCACTGCCACTGATGGTGAGATCGAGTGTCTGTGCAGTACCCTCCAGCAGCATATCACCGGAACCAGAAATAGCTGCCTCTACATGGGTAGCATCCGTGATAATGTCGATATCTCCGGAGCCGGAAATGAATAACGCCAATGGTCCTGAGCGGAAATCGCTGCCATCCAGGTCGCCTGAGCCGGTGATTTCCAGACTGTTCAATGAGTCGACCACCACAAAGATCTGTGGACCTCTTGTATCCCAGATTTGATTTCTCCTCTCGCTTATTACCAGGATACCATTACTATTGACCTCAGTGGTAATGTAGCGCATCAGGTTTTCACCGGCCTCTATGCGTAGCTCAAACGCATTGGACTGCACAAAATGGACATCGGCATTACTTTCAATCCGGATGCCTGTAAATGAGCCTACCGATCTGTCTTCGGTGATGACAGGACCAGCCTCTTTGCGGCAGCTGCTCAGTAAGAGGGCGGCTGCCATCGTCAAGATTACAACGTGTTTCATGGGTTAGGTTTTGTTTATTTGTACAACAAAAGTCCGGGGCATTTCGATCTTATCCCGGATGATTAACGTTAGTTATCTCCTGGTGACCGATTTATTCATACATATTAACAGTTGGGAGCGGCGCTTTCGCAGGCAGCAGCTGTGGCTGTGCTTTGCGGTTGCCTCGCTGGCTATAGGCTTGCTGGCCTACCCGCTGCAGGGTGACGAGGGCGCCAGGTGGTTCCTGAGAGGTGCAGGCATCGTAATGGGGCTGATTGCCTGTGGTGCCACTGCCTTTACCCTGCGTATCGGGCCATTCCGGAAAGAAAGCGTCACACACCACCTGCACCAACACCCCGATACCGTAGTATGGGTGTATTATCAGCTGGTACAAACCATGCCGTTTGGTGTGGCGGTAGAGGAAACTGTCACTGTTTGGTTTCATCTGACCAATGGACAGGCGCTGGCACTGCGTATACCGGAGAAACAAGTAATCCCCCTCATGGATCAGCTACAGCTATATTTGCCACATGCTACCTTTGGATACAGTGAGGAAAAGGCCTTTCTGTATCAAGCCGATCCCAGGTTACTTTTGAATCACTGACATGAAGACATATCGGATCCTTGCTGCCCTATTCGTAACCATTGCCCTGCTGTGGCTACTGCGAGGCACATTGCAGCGCTTCGCCCTCAATATGGCTATACGTTTCATCGGCGACCGCATCACCCTCATCGACCCTACTACGGCCATGGCTCGTACCGATGCTGTGTGGCTGGACACCCGCACCCGTGGGGAGTATGCAGTGAGCCACATTGGCGGCGCACAATGGGCGGGGTACGACGAGTTCGACATCAACAACCTGCAGGGCGTTGATACAACCACGCCCATCATCGTATATTGCTCTTTAGGAGCCCGCAGCCAGGACATCGGAGTACAACTGAAGGCACATGGCTATCGGGAGGTGTACAACCTGCAAGGTGGCATTTTCTTCTGGATGGAGAAGGGACTTCCGGTGGTAGATGGTTCCGGAGTACCTACAGAAAAGGTACATCCGTTCAACTGGTTCTGGGGAATGTTTGCCACGGCGGGGGAAAAGGTGTATGAGTAGGTTTGTGGTTTATAGTTTGTAATTCCTGAGGATTTTGGAGACCCTCTGATGGAGCTTTGATGGAATGCTATTTTATCTGATCCCATTGAAATGATGCTCCTACGAAAATGTAACAAAACACATTTGGGTGTCCTAGCCCCAGCGGGGGCGGCAGATCAATAGCAAGGTCGTCTGAAATAATTTTCCTGCAATTGAGCCCCGGAGGGGCG
>CAYYHM010000024.1:4117-10472 GCA_964471795.1 uncultured Chitinophagales bacterium
AGCCCCGGAGGGGCGTCATATCAATAGAAAGTACCCAGCTAACCCACCCCTCCTCGACTATTGAGCCCCGGAGGGGCGGCACACCTTCCCATACCATTGCCTAACAAATCCTCGGCAGCTGCTCGCCTGCCAGCATGGGCACTACCCTGCGGCCACCCATAGCATTGTATTCCACCACTTTGCCGGGATGATCGGCCACCACCTTGCCGATTGCTACTGCCTGAGCGGTTTCCGGATGTTGATGTAGGATGTGCAGCGCCGCATCTGCTTTTTCCGGAGCCATGAAAGCCAGGAACAAACCTTCGTTGGCTACCAGCAACGGGTCGAGGCCCAGCATCTCGCAGGCGCCGGCCACTTCGGATTCCACCGGCAATTGCGAGGCGTCAAGGCGCACCCCCCATTTCGATTGTAAAGCCAACTCGTTCAGCACCGTTCCTACCCCACCACGCGTTGGATCACGCAGCAATTTGACATACTCGCCCTCCTGATCCAGCAAATGCAACACCGGTTGATGTAGTGGCTTCGTATCGCTTACCACAGGTATGTCGAACCCCATTCCTTCCCGCTGAGACAGGATAGTGATGCCATGGCGTGCCATCGGACCGGAACAAATGATGGTATCTCCCACCGCTATCCGTTCGTGAGAGATGTTGGCACGAGCATGCACCCGCCCGATACCGGTGGTGTTGATGAAAATTTTGTCTCCCTTGCCCTTCTCCACTACCTTGGTATCTCCGGTTACAATGTGTATTCCGGCACGCTCTGCCGCGTTGGCAATGGATTGCAGCACCTGCTCCAGCTGCTCCAACTGTAAGCCTTCCTCCAGAATGAGCGCCAGACTCATATACAACGGCTCAGCCCCACACATAGCCAAATCATTCACCGTACCATTCACAGCCAATTCCCCAATATCACCACCCGGAAAAAAAATTGGCGATACCACAAAACTGTCGGTGGAGAATGCCAGTCGCCCGTCACCCTGAAACACCACACCATCGTGCTGTTGTTGCAGCAAGGGATGCCTGAATCGGCTGAAGATATACCTATCCAGCAGCTCATGGGTCAGGGAGCCGCCACTGCCATGGCCCAGGTGAATGATATGTTGCTGACTGGTCATACGGCTTCTGTAAAGTGGTAATAGGCGGCACAGGCACCCTCACTGGACACCATGGGTGCGCCCATCGGATTTTGTGGGGTGCATTCCCGGCCAAAGAATGGGCATGCCTTCGGTTTCTTCCGGCCTTTCATGATATCGCCTGCTATACAACCGGCAGCTACCTCTGCCTCTTGAGGTCGCAAGTTGAACTTCTGGACCGCATCGAAAGCCTGGTAGTCCGGCTTCAGCACATAGCCACTGTCAGGAATGTTGCCGATACCACGCCACTCACGGTTACCCACCTCAAATACGGAAGTAATGACCTGTTGTGCGGCTTCATTGCCAGCTGCCCGCACAGCGCGGGCATATTGATTGTCTACATGCCATTCGCCCTTCTCCAGCATGGTAACCGCTTGCAGGATGCCCGCCAACAGATCCACCGGCTCGAAGCCTGTCACCACGATGGGTACCTTATACCGCTGCGCAATGGGATCGTATTCCCGATACCCCATCACTGTACACACGTGGCCCGCTGCCAGAAAGGCTTGTATGTTGTTGAACGGATCACTCAGCAGTGCCTCCATAGCCGGCGGCACCAGTACCTGCGACACGAGCAGAGAGAAGTTGGTCAGCCTGCGCTTCTCTGCTTGTAAGACGGCCAGGGCGTTGGCCGGAGCAGTCGTTTCGAAGCCTACCGCAAAAAACACCACCTCTTCTGCCGGATGGTCAGCGGCATACTGCACGGCATCCAGGGGTGAATACACCATCTGCACCGAGCCGCCTGCCGCCTTGGCTTGTATGAGACTGCCTGCCTTCCCCGGCACACGCAGCATATCACCAAAAGAGCACACGGTTACCCCTGCCATCCGACTGAGTGCTACCGCATGATCGATCAGCGAGACAGGCGTTACACAGACCGGACATCCCGGACCATGCACCATCATCACCTGCTCCGGCAATAAGTCGAGGATACCGTTCTTCACCAGACTGTGGGTTTGCCCGCCACATACCTCCATGATCATCCACGGCTTTGTCACCGTGCGGCGTATTGCGGCCAGCAGCCATTTGGCCTTATCCGGATCGCGGTATTCGGTCAGGTATTTCATGGGGTTTCTTTTGGGTCTCCCGTGGTTTCCAATGCTTCCGATAGTGCCCCTGCTAGCCGCAGCGACTCCAGCATATCTGTTGCTTCCCATTCGTCAATCACCTGTAAGGCTACACCTACATGTACCAGCACATAGTCATCCTGACCGGCTTCAGGCACCATGCTCAGGTTTACGTTGCGGACAACCCCACCGAAGTCTACTACCCCAAAACGAAATAGGGGATCAACTCCAGCACTACACGAAACAATCCTACCAGGAATAGCCAGACACATGATTACGTTTGATTTAGTACAGTTATAGTAGCAACATCCACCTGCTGATCAACATAGCCGGCATGCCACAAAGCCAGTTGCCCAACAGCCAGCGATTCGTCGTTGGGCGACATGAGTTGATGCACCAACAGTGTTGTATCATGAGGAAGAGCAGACCTGATGAGCGATGTCAGCAGTGTATTCTGCATCACCCCGCCAGACAATGCCACTACCTGCACGGATGCTGCTGCAGCCTGTATTGCCACCCAATGAGCCAAGGTCAAGTGAAACCTTGCCGCCACATAAGAGGCATCCGCTTCGTTGGTCAGGTCAACTTGTATTTGCCCCATCAACTCATCAACCGATAAGGTCATGGGATCAGAGATGGCATAAGGAAGCAGCGACTCCCCGTACTGCTCCATCCCGGCTCGCGCTTCAAACTCCAGCCGCATGGCTGCTTCAGCCTCAAAAGTGTTTTTCCTGACCAACCCCAGCAGGCCACAGATACCATCGAACAACCGTCCCATACTACTGGTAATCGGGTGGCTGCCATGATCTGCCTGCGCTGTAAACACCTGCCACTCATTCGGCAGGAACAGGTGTTGTAACCAGCGGCTGCGATCACACCAACTCCTGCAGAGACTGAGGGCACTCAAGCGTGGCTCCCGCGACATCTTATCACCCAGCAACTGCGGAAATGGTGTAATAGTCGCCACCCTTTCCAGCTGCCCGCTGCTGTAGAGGAAGCTCTCACCACCCCACAGCTGCCCATCACTGCCCAGGCCGATACCATCCCATGTCACACACAGGACACGACTCTGGCTACCCCATAGCCCATGTTCCTGCAATATAGCTGCAGCGTGGGCATGATGGTGCTGCACCAGATGAAGGGGTACCCCCCATCTGCGGGCAAGATCCTGTCCCAGTTTGTGCGAAAAATAACCGGGATGGCTGTCTGCGATGATGTGGCTTGGCTGTATACCTGTCAGCTGCATCAGGTGTCGCAGCGTATGTTGAAAGGCTTCTTGTGTATCGTAAGAGGCGAGATCACCCAGGTATTGGCTCACAAATAACTGCTGTCCTTGTTGCAAGGCAAAGGCACTCTTCATATCACCTCCCAATGCGAGCACCGGATATGGTGCAACCTGCAGACCCGGCAACTCCATCACCGGGGCAAACCCTCTGGAGCGCCGCAGGAGTACGGGCGGCAAGTCGCCGTCCTGCGGTCGGATTACAGAGTCATCCTGAGGGATTACGATGGGCAAATCATGTGTGATTATGAAATCTACGTACCTCCCCAGCGAGTTGACAGCCACCTCATCATCATACACGATAGGAGATCCGCTGCCATTGGCACTGGTAGCCACCATCGGCCTGCCCACTGCATCAGCGAGCAACTGCAACAATGGCGTATAGGGCAGCATGGCTCCCACAAAGGGATTGTGGGGAGCTACCACATCCAGTGCGATGCCGGTGCCGGGCTCATCCCGGTGCGGCACCAACACGATTGGGGCCGCTGCATCGGATAACAAACCAGATGCTTCGGCAGTAAGGGTGCAGTCCAATGCCAGCATGTCCAGGCTGGGATATAGCACCGCAAAGGGCTTTGTTGGGCGCTGTTTCCTGACACGCAACCGCTCCACCGCCTCACGGTTGGTTGCATCAACCAGCAAAAGATACCCGCCTGATCCTTTTACTGCTACAGAAAAACCTGCTTTCAACCCATTGGAAGCGAGGTCCAGCACAACCCGGTAAGTACTGGCCAGTAACAGCCCATGCTTATCATACAGCTGCATGTGCATACCACAGGCAAGGCAACTATTGGTTTGGCTGTAAAACCGCCGGTTGTCAGGATCTTGGTATTCCTGCTGGCAATCGTGACACATGGTAAAGGCCGCCATACCGGTATTGGCCCTGTCAAAAGGAACAGACTGCTGAATAGCATACCGGGGGCCACAGTCTGTACATGTGATAAATGGATACCCATACCTTCTGTTGCCTGCTTCCTGCAACTCTGCCCGGCAATGGTCGCAGAGAGCAATATCCGGTGTGATCAGTAATTCCGGCACTCCATGCGATGCACTGTCCAGTATCCGGAAGTCGGTAAACACCTGCCATGCGGCTTGTCGTATGGTACATCCGCGCACCCTCGCCTGTACCGGCGCCTCATCCACCAGCATATCTGCCCAGTGCCGAATCGTGTCAGCATCACCGTTTACTTGCACGTGAACGCCATCTTCAGCATTGCTGACAGTGCCGGATAGCCCTGCCTGCACTGCCTGGCGGTACACAAAAGGCCTAAAACCAACTCCCTGCACCCTGCCGGTGATATGGATGTGCCAAGTCTCCATTAGTGATGATGGGGTTTTTGCAGCGCATGCTGCAGCCAGTGATACCATTGCTCCATGCCCAGGCCCTTGGTTGCACTGACTTCCATTACTTGTATTCGTGGGTTTACCTGCCTTAGGTATGCCCGGGCTTCTTCCAGATCAAAGTCCAGATAAGGCAACAGGTCTATCTTGTTGATCAGGCATAGCTGGCTGCCGGCAAACATATGCGGATACTTCAGCGGCTTGTCTTCCCCTTCGGTAACACTCATGATGACTACCCTGGCCTGTTCTCCCAAATCAAACAGAGCCGGACACACCAGGTTGCCTACATTCTCGATGAATAACAGACTATCCTCCGATGGATTCAGTGCCCTCATCCCTTTCATTACCATATCTGCATCGAGGTGACAACCGGTGCCGGTATTGATTTGTACCGCAGGCGCACCAGCCTGCTGAATGCGATCGGTGTCACGCATGGTTTGCTGATCCCCTTCAATTACAGCTAGGGACACTTCCCCGTGCAGCTGGCGGATTGTCCGCTCCAGAATGGCCGTCTTGCCGCTACCCGGCGAACTCACCAGATTGATGGCGGTGACACGTCTTGCCTCCAGGAATCCCCGATTGCGGGCCGCTGACAGGTTATTCTTTTGCAGGATATCCTGCTCCAGCGACAAGGTCTGCTCACGACCTGACTGAAGTGCATGAGATGGATGACTATGAGCCCCCTCCATCAATTGTGTCGCTCCGTCCGGTACGAGTACCTGATAAGCTTCTTCCGTTGAACTGCATCCACAGGTAGTGCACATGATTCCTGCTTTTGGGGTTAGTGAATCGTTAGGGAATTGATGATCATTTCTTTGCCATGTCTGAGTATCGTGAAGGGATTACCACAACTTGGACAAGCGTCAAAAAACTGAACCGGCGAGTAGGCACATCCACATTCCCGGCACAATGCCTCACCCTCAATCACATGAATGATGCGTGCCGCCTGCTCCAGTGGACTATCCTTTACTGCCAAAGGCCACACAAAATCCAGCGCTTCCAGATTGACACCGGAAAACACGCCGATGGACAACTCAATCGTGTCGATGGCCGTCCCGCCCGCTTTCTGCAGCTCACCAACTGCAGCATCCAGAATACTTTGTGCTATGGACAGTTCATGCATGACCTCATCATTTGATTTGCGATGCTCGGAACTGTCGGACAAATAAGGCGACGAGTATTATCAGCATCACGATAAATGGCCACACATGCTCAGATGAGCCAACGTAGTGATGCCATGAATGACCTTCATGTACACCATGACCACCGTGTGCCAACACCGGCCCTGCCGGCAGCAACATCAGGAGGATAAAAACAATAGATCTCGGAATCTGTGACATGGGAATAAGGGTATTAGTTCCTATCCCAATACAACAGCTTTTTTGCCGGAATTCAGATGATGTAAGTCAATGGGGGTATTTCAGGTGCTTATATCAGCTACTTACCTCCAGATGGGATGGCGGACGATGGGACAGTAAGACGGTTTACCAACGGATCGTATAAAAAGCGTTTCTTCTACCCTTCTTCCCT
>CAYYHM010000024.1:10572-20361 GCA_964471795.1 uncultured Chitinophagales bacterium
TAAGACGGTTTACCAACGGATCGTATAAAAAGCGTTTCTTCTACCCTTCTTCCCTTCTCCCCTTCTTCCCTTCTTCCCTGCCTACCGGCAGGCAGGCCTTCTTCCCTTCTTCACTCTACTCCTCAGCTCAAATTACAGGCGTTCTAATGCTGCCTTCACCTCCTCCATCAACCACATGGGCGTGGAAGTGGCGCCACAGATCCCTACGGTATCGGAAGCATTGAACCACGAAGGGTCCAACTCCTCCTCATGGCTGATGAAATAGGTATTGGGGTTTACGCTCTTACACACATTAAACAGCACTTTCCCATTGGAAGATTTGGTGCCCGCTACAAAAACGATCTTATCGAACCGCGCTGCAAATACGGTGAGTTGCGGCTCCCGGTTGCTCACCTGCCGGCATATGGTGTCATAGGCTTCCACCTCAAAACCCTTCTCAATCAACTTATCCTTGATGGCATAGAAATTTTCTGTGCTTTTTGTCGTCTGGCTGAACAACGTGATGTTTTGTGGCAAAGCGTCCAGGTCCAACTCTTCGAATGCCTGAAAAACAGTGGCCTTACCTTCTGTCTGACCCAGCAGACCGACCACCTCCGCATGGCCATGCTTGCCGTAGATGATGATGTTATCGTCCTTGTCATGGCTTTGCTTGATCCGATTCTGCAACTTCAGTACCACCGGACAAGATGCGTCAATGAGGGTCAGGTCGTTTTCGATAGCCAGCTGATAGGTGGCCGGAGGCTCACCATGAGCACGTATCAACACCTTCTCTCCCTTCAAATCCTGTAAGTCCTCATGATTGATGATCCGCAACCCTTTCTCCTGCAAGCGTGATACTTCCCTGTCGTTATGCACGATATCTCCCAGGCAATATAGTTTCCCTTCCTCATCCAGAATATCTTCCGCCATCTGAATGGCATAAACCACCCCGAAACAGAATCCGGAATTAGCATCAATCTCTACATGCAGGTTAAGCCCTGGCTGTACGGCTGTAGCGGTTAAGGTACTCATAGACGGTTATGGTTAACAGTAATAGAAACATGGAATAAAAGGAGTCTTCTGCAGGTACTGTACCGATTCGGATACCCAGGTTCTCTGCATTATTGTATACGACTACCGGCAATCCGGTAAGCACACCATTCACCAGAAAGAATGGAATCAACTGCACGATGTACATGCCAAAGAATCGGCTCATGTAGGGTACTTTTCGCATGTAGCTGCCATAGAGTAGTATGGCCAACCCACCAAAGGTAGTTACCGTGTACCACTGTTCATAGTTCATAATGGCCAGTACCATGCTGAATCCACCAAAGAACAGGGTAATGTTGTTGCCATAGGGCGCCAGTCGGTCGTTTGGAAAGTAGGCTTTCAGCACCTCATAGATAAACACGCAGGCATAGGGCACTACCAGAAAAAACAGCCACTCCTCTATAGGCAGACTGGCTATGTAGATTCCTGTCAGGTATTCCGGGTTGAAGTTCCAGATACCGGTCCATTGCTGTCCGGCTGCCTCGAAGGTGTAATTGGCAACAGTGAAGAAATGATCCCATATGATGAAGACAGCACCTGCAACGCCGATAGCTGGGAACAACCGCCACCAATGAGTATAGAAAGCCACTTTCCGATCGAAACTTAGGAGTAGGGGGAAGATGAGTGTCCCCAAATCCAAGAGCAGATACGTGTATTTTGGATCGAAAGGCATCAGATCAGGTTGAGTTTACTGCGAAACCAAGTAACGAATAACAAGCTAAGCTTCCTGCCGTTGGGTATACGGATCCGACTTTCCTGCACGGTTTGTGGCGAAGCCTTCCTGATCTTATCGAACAACTTCTGATAATACGTATAAGCCAGGAAAACGCCCATCCGGGCATTCTTGGGAAGCTGCTTGATGCCAATCAGAGCAGCATCGAAATCCGCCTGTATGTCGGCTTCTATCTCCAGCTTGCGGGCCTCATCGAAGGTCTCAAACCGGGTGCCCGGAAAATACACGCGTCCCCTGTCTTCGAAGTCACTCTTCAGATCACGCAGGAAGTTCACCTTCTGAAAGGCTGATCCCAGCCGAATGGCCGGCGCTTCCAATCGGTTGTATTCCTCCTGATCCCCATTCACAAACACCTTCAGACACATCAACCCCACCACATCGGCACTGCCCCAGATGTATTCCCTGTAGCCCTGCTCATCATAGGTTTGCTCGGTGAGGTCTAATGCCATGGAATGCAGAAAAGCTTCGATGTGGGCATGATCTATCCCGTAGGTATTCACCGCCCACTGAAAACTATGCAACACCGGATTGAAGCTAACCCCACTTTCAATGGCGCTAAAAGTATCAGCCCGGAATTGTGCCAGTAGCTGTTGCTTGTTGTGATCATGAAAGGTGTCCACAATCTCATCTGCATAGCGCACAAAGCCATATATGGCGAAGATGGCCGGGTGAATTGACTTATCCAGTGTTTTGATGCCCAGCGTGAACGATGTACTGTATCGCTCCGTAATCAGTCGGCTGCAGTCCAGACAAGTATCAAGGTATAGTTGCTGATGATCCTGCATAGCTGTCAGTTTCCATGTCTTCTTTCTACCATGTCGGCAACCACTTTTCCGGAAACCAGACTAGGCGGCACACCCGGACCGGGCACTGTAAGCTGTCCGGTGTAATACAGGTTGTCCAGTTTACGATTGCGCATGCCGGGTTTCAGGTGAGCGGTTTGAAACAGCGTATTAGCCAAGCCATAGGCATTCCCTTTGAAGGAATTGTATCGGCTGATGAAGTCGTTGTGGGCAAAGCTGTGCTTCACGATAACCTTATCGCGGAGGGACTGCCCGGTGAAGTGCTCCAGGCGATCCATGGTGATATCGTAGTACTTTTCGCGGATATCAGGCGTATCGGTAAGACCCGGAGCCAGTGGAATCAACACCACCAGGTTCTCCTTGCCCGCCGGCGCCACAGTAGGATCGGTCTTTGAGGTTGCCGACGTATACAGCAACGGTCTTTCCGGATACCGCGGATTCTTGTAGATGGCGTCTGCATGGTCGTCCATGCTCTCATCAAAGAACAAGGTATGGTGCAGCAACCTGTCTACCGAACCATCGAGCCCCAGGTAAAACAACAGCGATCCCGGAGCCATTACCCGCTTATCCCAGTATTTCTCAGAGTACATGCGCTTGTCTGGCGGCAGTAGTTTTTGCTCTACAAAATGATAATCTGCAGAGGCGATGATCACATCAGCGGTCATTGCCTGCCCACCTACCTGCACACCCACCGCCTGTCGGCCACGGGTAATAATCGACTCCACAGGTTGGTTGTAGGCAAATTGCACCCCCAGCTCCTCGGCCAACTTCACCATGCCTTCCACCACGGAATACATGCCACCCATGGGGTACCAGGTGCCTTTTACCAGGTCCGCATAGTTCATCAGGCTATACAGAGCGGGTATCTCCTTGGCGGTTGCTCCCAAGAACAGCACCGGGAACTCCAGCAGCTGAACCAACCGGGGACTCTTGAAATACTGCCTTACCTCTTTGGAGATGGACTTGAACACCTGCAGCTTGAAGATGCCACTGATCAGGTCCCAGTCCATGAGCTCGCCCAGCGTTTGACCGGGCTTATATACCAACTTGTTGATGCCTACCTCATATTTGTAGGCCGCATCCTTCAGAAATTGCTTCAAATATTTGCTGCTGCCGGGCTCCTCCTGTTCAAACAGGGCATACAGGTCGTCCAGCGATGCCGGCACCGTCAGCACATCATCTTTGCCATAAACGATTTGATAACCCGGGTCGAGCCGCACCAGCTCGTAGTAGTCGGAGGTCTTTTTCCCGAACGTGGCAAAGTACGTGTCGAAAACGTCGGGCATCCAGTACCAGCTGGGGCCCATATCGAAGGTAAAGCCTCCATCCCTGAGCACCGAGGCTCTGCCACCCGGCCCTTCATTCTTCTCTAAAACGGTTACGGAATACCCTTTGTGCGCCAGGTGAGTGGCAGCAGACAAGCCCGAAAAACCGGCTCCAATGACAATAGCAGTGCGTTGCGGCATCAAATAGTTATTACACGAAGTGCAACGCCAAGATAGACATATTGTTTAGGCTTTGCACAACGGCTCTTACACAAAGTTGCCCCTGGGTGTTACATATTCCTTCTGTACTGGCCGCCAACCTCGAAGAGTGCTTGTGTGATTTGACCCAGCGAACAAACTTTGGCTGCTCCCATCAGCTGAGCGAACATGTTGCGGTTCTGCAATGCACTGTCCTGTACCATGCGCAAGGCTGCCGCAGCCTTGTCACCGGATGCTTGATGAAGGTTGGCGAGCGTGCTGATTTGGGCCTCTTTTTCCTCTGTGGTAGCGCGTATTACTTCTCCGGGTGTTACGGTAGGTGATCCTTTGCTGCTGAGGAAGGTGTTGACACCGACAATCGGATAGGCACCGGTGTGTTTCAGGGTCTCGTAATAGAGGCTTTCATCCTGTATCTTGCCACGCTGGTACATGGTCTCCATGGCACCCAGTACCCCACCCCGCTCGGTGATGCGGTCGAACTCTGCCAGCACCGCCTCCTCAACCAGATCGGTCAACTCGTCGATGATGAAACTTCCCTGTAGCGGGTTTTCGTTCTTTGCCAGCCCCAACTCCTTGTTGATGATAAGCTGTATAGCCATGGCGCGACGTACACTCTCTTCGGTAGGTGTGGTGATGGCCTCGTCGTAGGCGTTGGTATGCAGCGAGTTGCAGTTGTCGTAGATGGCATACAGCGCCTGCAATGTAGTACGGATATCGTTGAAGTCGATCTCTTGGGCATGCAGGCTTCGTCCACTGGTTTGAATGTGGTACTTCAGCATTTGGCTGCGGGCGTCGGCACCATACTTGTACTTCATGGCCTTGGCCCAGAGCCTTCTGGCCACCCTGCCGATCACCGCATACTCCGGGTCTACCCCATTGCTGAAGAAAAAGCTCAGGTTAGGAGCAAACGCATTGATGTCCATGCCACGGCTCAGATAGTACTCCACAAAGGTGAATCCGTTGGCCAGCGTAAACGCCAGCTGCGTAATCGGGTTGGCGCCGGCTTCGGCGATGTGGTAGCCACTGATGGACACGGAATAGAAGTTGCGCACCTGCTGTTGAATGAAGTACTCCTGCACATCACCCATCAGCCGCAGGGCAAACTCGGTACTGAAGATGCAGGTATTCTGTGCCTGATCCTCCTTCAGTATGTCTGCCTGCACTGTCCCCCGCACTACCTTCAGCGTATCTGCTTTGATCTTTTCATACACATCGGCAGGGAGCACTTCATCACCCGTAATCCCCAACAACAGCAATCCAAGTCCATCGTTGCCCTCCGGCAGATCACCCCGGTATCGGGGGCGCTCCAGACCTCGGTCGTCGTAGCGTGCCTTCAGTGCCGCTTCCACCTGTGGCTCCATTTTGTGGGAACGGATATATTTCTCACATTGCTGGTCAATGGCTGCATTCATGAAGAAAGCCAGCAACATAGGTGCCGGGCCATTGATGGTCATGGATACAGATGTCAACGGATCGCACAGGTCGAAGCCGGAATAGAGCTTCTTGGCATCATCCAGACAGCACACGCTAACTCCCGAGTTGCCGATCTTTCCATATATATCCGGGCGGTAGCCGGGGTCATTGCCATACAGTGTTACCGAGTCAAAGGCGGTAGACAGTCGCTTGGCCGGCATGGCCTTGCTCACATAGTGGAATCGCTTGTTGGTGCGCTCAGGACCACCTTCGCCGGCAAACATGCGGGTGGGATCCTCGGCGGTGCGCTTAAAAGGGTAGATACCGGCAGTGTAGGGGAACTCTCCCGGCACATTCTCCTGTAGGCTCCATCGCAAAATGTCGCCCCAGCTGCTGAAACGTGGCATGGCCACCTTGGGGATTTGTACGTGAGACAACGATTCGGTGTGTGTGTCCACGTTGATGTCTTTGCCGCGCACCTGATAGGTGTAGACAGGATTTTGGTACTGTTGCACTTTGTGGGCCCATCCCAGCAGCAACTGCCAGTGGTGGGGATCCAGGTCCATGAGCAACCGGTCGAATTCGGCAATCAGCACCTTGATCAGCGAAGCCTGCTCACCAAGATCACCGGGAATACTTTCTTTCCAGTCGGTGTCTGCACCCAATACCAGTTCTACCCCGGCCAGATGGCCTATGGTGCCGAAAATCCTGTATAGCTTGTCTGCAATGGCTGCCTGCTGTGCTGTCCGCTTGTCGTAGGAGCGGTTGCTTTCACTGATCTCGCTGAGATAGCGGGTGCGCCCGGGTGGAATGATGTACACCTTCTCGGATGCAGCGCCTGTCCGCTCGAACTGACTGGCAAAGTCAGCCCCGGTTTTCTCCCTGATGGTATCGATCAGGTGACGATACAGGTTGTTGGTGCCCGGGTCGTTGAACTGGCTGGCGATGGTGCCATACACAGGCAACGAGTCATCCGCTGCATCCCATAGCTGATGGTTGCGCTTGTATTGCTTGCGTACATCACGAAGTGCGTCCAGCGCTCCGCGCTTATCAAACTTATTGATGGCGACGATATCAGCGAAATCGAGCATATCGATCTTCTCCAACTGCGTGGCTGCGCCGAATTCCGGCGTCATCACATACAGGCTCACGTCGCTGTAGTCCAGGATTTCCGTGTCGCTTTGCCCGATACCGGAGGTCTCCAGGATGATCAGGTCAAAGTTGGCGGCCTTCAATATGTCCAGCGCCTTGCCTACATGTTTGGATAAGGCCAGGTTGCTCTGGCGGGTGGCCAGTGAACGCATATATACCCTGTCGTTGCGGATGGCATTCATACGGATGCGATCACCCAGCAAGGCACCACCTGTCTTCCGTTTGGAAGGGTCTACCGACAATATGGCCAATGTCTTGTCCGGGAAGTCAAGCAAAAAACGCCGCACCAGCTCATCTACCATGCTCGATTTACCCGCACCGCCTGTGCCGGTAATTCCCAGTACAGGTGTATGGATGGTTTCCGCTTTTTTTCCAATAGCCTGCAGCTCATCGGCATGCAACTCAGGGAAGTTTTCGGCGGCCGAGATGAGCCGGGCAATAGCACCGAAATCCTGCTCCTGCAGGTGACCCACCTCGCCATTCAGCTGCTGGCCGGTAGGGAAATCAGCCTTGGACACCAGATCGTTGATCATGCCCTGTAGGCCCATTGCCCTGCCATCGTCGGGGTGGTATATTCGGGCGATACCGTATGCCTGCAGCTCTGCTATCTCTTCCGGCAGGATGGTGCCCCCACCACCCCCGAATATCCGGATGTGTCCGGCACCTTTCTGCTGCAGCAGGTCATACATATACTTGAAGTACTCCATGTGCCCGCCCTGATAGCTGGTCATGGCGATGGCCTGTGCATCTTCCTGAATGGCCGTGTTCACCACTTCCTCCACACTGCGGTCGTGCCCCAGGTGAATCACTTCACAGCCTGTAGTCTGAATGATACGCCGCATGACGTTGATAGCAGCGTCGTGCCCGTCGAACAGGCTGGCGGCCGTAACGATACGTATCTTGTTGGTAGGCTGGTAGGGCTGACTGGTTGGCAGGGTCATAGGAGATGATTTACCTGAAACTGACTGTGTGAGTTGCACAAAATTAACCTTTTCAGGCCTTACCTGATGTGTGCGTATGGAGGTGCCGTACCGGCAGGGTAAGGATTAGCTCTCGGGCCAGTACTTCCTGCGGACAAACAGGAAACCGAATGACTCGGCACCATGCTTCTCCACCTTACTGTGATGTACATAGTGTGCCTTCTTGATGGCACGGAGATATCGACTTTTCGGCTTGGTAAGCACCTTCAGTCGCTGATGCACCAGCACATCATGTGCAAAAAAGTACGCAATGCCGTACAAGGTGATGCCTACTCCCATCCAAAACTTCCAATCCATCTGCGGCAACCCTGTGACCCACAAAAAGATGGCTACGCTGCTGAAACAAACGGCAAACAGATCATTCCACTCCAGAAAACCCTTGTGCCGCTGGTGATGGTCCTTGTGCCAGATCCACAGCAACCCGTGCATGATGTATTTGTGCGTAAACCAGGCCACTCCTTCCATAAAAAAGAAGGTACCTACCATGAGCGACAGACTAGAAATCCAATACCACATATCCATCAGATCAGGAAGTTTAGTGCTACAAAGAAAGCCAACATAGTCAAGTACAACGCCAAACCAAAGTCATTGGTTTTACGGAACCGTGATATTTGATAGAACACATGAAACAGGAAAGCCGCCACGAACCAGGTGATGTAATTGCTCAGCGGTATCTCACCACCGCGCCACTGCCAGAAGTCCAGCTTCATGGCTACAGGTTCCAGCGCAATGTCCAGAACCACCATCAATACAGCACCGATAAGCGCCCGAACCAGCCGCATTACCGGAAACATGCGGGCAATGGATCCCGTTGCATACACCAGCATCAGCCAATTGAGCCCGATAATCCAGGGTGTATCATAAATGTGAGGACCCAGCGACTTGCCGTAAGAATAACTTCCGAAGGGATACCCGGTTTGTGTACCGATCATCTCCAGCAGCAGGGAGAACACATACACCACGCCCACAAAAAAGCCAAATGGCGCATTCCATTGCCGGTGAAAGGAAAACAACAGAATGGCACTGACTGATAGGTTCAGGGGAGTAAGAGCCATGAATAGATCCCGGGTTGGCTCATAGTATAGGCCTATCAACCCAATGAGGTAAATGATAACCAAGACAGCGATGGTGGT
Source organism: uncultured Chitinophagales bacterium (assembly GCA_964471795.1). Lineage (GTDB taxonomy): Bacteria > Bacteroidota > Bacteroidia > Chitinophagales > S012-47 > CAJXXO01. The sequence goes on from CAYYHM010000024.1 coordinate 19,300, forward strand.
CTTGAGTGGAAACTTTACCGGCCTGAACGAATCACTGTTGCTCCCGGAAGATGAACGGCTGGAAGGCATGGCTCAAAATTACGGTTTTGGTATCATTCCATCCACAATCCGAGCCGAAGCCAGGCAGAGGGGAATACCGCCTCCCGGATGTACTGATCCCCCCACAAAATACAACCCTTGCACCTTACTGCTCTTATTGGGATGCCTGAGGAAGGCCGCCAGTGTGTTGTTGGAACTATTGCCATATAGTGCCCCCAAATGCGAGCTTGTCCTGCTTTCTATCGTTCGCGGGTCGAGCACTTCCTGAAACAGGATATGTGAGCGGATATCGCGCCCCAGCCGCTGCTCCAATTTGTCGAGGATGATTTCCCGCTGTTGTGGAATCAACTGCTCCCAGTCCTGACCGTTGTTGTGGGGAGCATTGATCATCACAAACCAGTTTTCCTGACCGGGAGGCGCATCACCCGGCACCTGCTTGCTGCTGATGAATACATATACGGTAGGATCGTCATTCAGGTGCTGCTCATGGAACAACTGTTGGAATTCCTTGTGGTAATCTGCGGTGAAGAAGATGTTGTGCAGATCCAGATCAGGGAAGGAGGTATCGATACCCCAGTAAAAGATGAGTGCACTGGTAGACTTAGGTTGATTCAGGTACAATGATGGTGCCTGTACATCAGGCAAGAGCCGCTCGTACACTTTGTGAACGTCTACATCGCTCACCACCACATCAAAGGGCACTGTGTTACCGGCTATCTGAAGCCCGGACAGGCGCTTGCCGGTATGCACTATCCTTTCTACGGGTGTACGGAAATGAAACTGAACACCCTGTTCAGTCGCCAGTTGATGCAGTCCTTTCGTAATAGCATACATGCCCTCCGTGGGAAAAAATGCCCCGATGTTGTGCTCCAGGTGAGGAATCACGTTGAGTGTCGCCGGTGCCTCATACGGATTGGAGCCATTGTAGGTGGCATACCTGTCGAATAATTGCACCAGACGCGGATCCTGGAAGCTGCTTGATATGGCTTGGTGCATGGTGCGCAGCAAATCCAGCCGATGCAG
>CAYYHM010000024.1:20461-31797 GCA_964471795.1 uncultured Chitinophagales bacterium
GGAAGCTGCTTGATATGGCTTGGTGCATGGTGCGCAGCAAATCCAGCCGATGCAGTTGCAAGATGGCCTTACCAACTGCTTTATTCAGCCATGTATCTACCCGGTGCAACGAGCGAAACAGAAACGTTTCATGGGTCAATGCATAGATACGCTGCGAATACCGGAGGAACTTATGCAAAGAAGCGGCAGAGTCCATTGTCTTTTCCTCCACCTCACGGGCAAAGCGCTCTACATCCTGCCAGGCGGTAATGTCTGTATTGTCGGGAAAGAAATACCGGGTGATGATGTCCAGCTTCTGATAGGGCAAAGACTTGCTTCGTCCGCAGATGGCGTACAACTCATCCACCAACTCGGGCAAGGTGAATAAACTTGGACCCATATCGAACCGAAACCCATCCCTGTGCAATTCGGTGAGCTTCCCGCCAGGCTTTTCTGCAGCCTCGTAAACATGTACCTCATATCCTTTTACAGCCAACCTGATGGCTGCCGACAGCCCTCCTGCCCCACTGCCGATAACTGCCGCTCGTTTCATGCAGGGAGGAACACACCGAAAGGAAAAAGGTTATCAGGAATTAATCAGAAAACGATAGCCGTGCGGTTGATGGACTGATTGTTGCGCTCCAGTTCTTCAAAGCTACGGTCCTTGTTCAGCACCACACGCAAGAAATACTCCTTACCTCTTTCACCCGCAAATTGACTGGCATCCAGCTCTTCGATGACTACTTCCTGTACGCTATTGTGTGGAATGGCCTTTTGCTCAATGGTGTGCAACGGTCTTCCCCCGCCAGCAGACATCCCCATCGATACTAAATCAAGTGCGATGGTGAAGTCAGGAACCACGTATCCCTCTTTTCCATCACCGGATACCGAGTAGCGGATGATAACATCGTGCAGTATCCCTTTCTCGGCATCAAAGTCACCGTATGAAAAGGAAGAGATGGCAAGATCTTCAGGATCAACCTTTACGTCCGCCTGTGACCAAACGGTAGTAGACACAAAGAGAAACAGGCTATAGAAAAACAATCGGCTCATGATGGTATGATTATGCGGTCAAATATAGCCTTTCTGTAGGGTGGATACAACACTCTGTTAGCGATCAATTGCCGGGAAATTGGTACTTTACTCACGAAAAACCTAAGACCAATGAGACACATAACCATCATCCGCTTTGGCATTATATGCTTGTTGTGGTGTACAGTCGGATGTACAAACAGGTATATCTACAGACCCATTACCGCCCGACCTCATTTCTTTCAGGAGAAAGGTGACCATGAGATTCACCTCAACGCATCGGGTAATGGAGAATTCGGTGGATCATATGCCCTCCTGAACTTCCTCGCCGCAGGCATAACCTACAGTAGCAGCCAGGTATCCACCTCTTCTCAACCTGTTTTGAACGAGTTGGGGAATCCCACCGGCGTCACGCAAATCGATCAACAAGTGCATCGCGACCTGGAAGGAAACATCACTTTCTTCCGACCCATTTCCAACAGCATCACCATGGAAGCTACCATGGGATTCTCATCGCCCGTACAATCGCTGGTACAAATCAGGGAGGGAGCAGATGGGGAAAGATTGTCTCGTAACGTGCTCTCTACAGAAACGGTCTACAGCAGAGGGTACATCCAACCGGCCATCGGACGAAACGGGAAGCTGCTGGATGCAGGATTCGCCCTGCGCATCCAGGCAATCAGCTATGCAGGAAACGTACAAAATGACATATTGGTAGAGCCAATAGTAATGCTGCGCACAGGCTACAACAGGTGGAAGGCCATGCTACAGATAGGTGCCACATACGATTATAAGAACAGCACCTTGGCCAACGATTATGATTACTTTCCCTTACACATCGGGCTTGGGCTCAACTATGTGGTGACCCCGCAAACCGGGAAAAAGATAAAGTAGTGGCGTGTGTATTGACTGCAACTCAGGCAAGATGGCTTCCTGTTGCCTGTCACATTCCCGTTGCACACCTGAACGCTCATGAATCGGATCGTCCGGTGCGGTAAACCACCCTACAAACTCCGATTCAGGTCGAAGGCCTCCAGAATGTCTGCAAACCTCCTGATGAAGGCTCCACCCAGTGATCCATCGACAACACGATGGTCATAGCTCATGCTGATCATCATCATGTGACGGATGGCGATCACATCACCGGATGGTGTTTCCAGCACAGCCGGCTTCTTCTTGATCGCACCGGTAGCCATGATGGCAACTTGCGGCTGATTGATGACCGGCGTGCCGGCCAGATTACCGAAGGTGCCGACGTTGGTGAGGGTGAAGGTGCCCCCTTCTATCTCGTCCGGCTTCAGCTTATTCTGTCGGGCCCTGCCTGCCAGATCATTCACCCTGCGGGTGATGCCGGCGAGGTTCAATTCATCAGCATGTTTGATAACCGGCACAATCAGGTTGCCGGATGGCAGTGCTGCGGCCATGCCTATGTTGATGTCCTTTTTGCGGATGATGGTATACCCATCCACAGAGGAGTTTATCAGCGGATATTCCCGGATACACTGCACGATGGCTTCAATGAACAGTGGTGTGAAAGTGAGTTTTTGCCCTGTCTGATCCAGGAATGACTGCTTCACCTTGTCGCGCCACAACACCATGTTGGTAACGTCGGCTTCCACGAAGGAGGTAACATGCGGAGATGTGTGTTTTGAACGCACCATATGGTCAGCGATGAGCTTCCGCATACGGTCCATCTCAATGATCTCTACATTGTCGCCATGGTTGTAGGCAGGTGCTGATGGCATTTCCTGCTTAGCGGCAGGGGTTGCCGGCTGTGGTGCTGGCGTTGCGGCCGGTGCTATTGCGGGTTGCGTTGGCTGAGCTGTGCGGTGTTCCACATAGTCCAGGATGTCCTTCTTCGTTACGCGGCCTTCATTGCCTGTTCCCGGCACAGCCTCGAGTTCCTCCATGCCGATGCCTTCCTTGCGGGCGATGTTCAGCACGAGCGGGCTGTAAAACCTTGATCCTGTCGCCTTGGCATGTCCATTGGTAGAAATGGCTGCAGTAGCGGCCTCAGCAACCATGGTGGCGACTGGTGGCGCTGCAGGTGCAGCAACTGCTGTCGCCTGCGGTGCCGGAGCTGCTGGCGCTGCGGAAACAGCTTCCTCACCGGCAACTTGTATCAGTGCTATGGGCTGGCCCACTGCCACTACATCGCCTTCCTTGTACAACACCTTGGCAATGGTGCCGGCTACCGGGCTTGGCACCTCAGAGTCTACCTTGTCGGTAGCTATCTCCAGTACAGCCTCTTCTTCTTCAATGCGGTCGCCCTCTTTCTTCAACCAGTTCAGGATGGTGGCTTCCATAATGCTTTCGCCCATCTTGGGCATTATCAGTTCTACTTGTGCCATGGGAAGGTGTGTTTTGCAGCTCTCCGTTCTGTGTCCAAAATTATCCTTTTATCCCCCGTTTTTCAAACCGCTCCATCAGGTACAGCCGCAGCAGGTTCAGCCCCAGCGTTGCACTGAGCTCGATATTCAGCATTCTTTTGGTGTGTAATTGCAGCTTTTTGGTGCGGATGTCATCCGCCATGCCATAGGCAACCCACACGGTCCCTACCGGTTTATCCGGAGTGCCTCCACCCGGCCCTGCCACGCCCGATACCGCTATGCCAATCTGCGCCGGAAATCGGTGCAGCAGCCCTTGCAACATTTCACTGACAGCCGCTTCACTGACAGCACCATGCTCCGCAAGCGTAGCATCACGTACGCCCAATTCCTGCTGCTTCACTGCGTTGCTGTAGCTGATTATACCACCGGCAAACCAGGCGGAACTCCCCGGTATGGACGTAATCCGGTGGCCGATGTATCCACCGGTACAACTCTCTGCCGTCGCTACCACTAACCCGTGCTGCTGCAACAACTGCCCTATCACCTCCTCCAGTGTGAGGTGTACGCCAACGCCATATATCATGTCTCCCAACACCGATTCAAATCGTGCCTGCACCTGCAGCAGATCCGCTTTTAGCTGTTGCCTGTCTTCGCCACGTGCCGTCAGCCGCAGCTTTACCAAACCATGACTGGGCAGATAGGCCAGTGAGATGTGCGGTGGCAGGTTGTCTTCCTCCTGCTCCAGCAATTCTGCGATGCGGCTTTCCCCCACCCCTGCTGTCATCAGGAATCGATGTTCCAGGATGGGCAGGTCAAAGGTGTCGGCCAGCCACGGCAGCACCGTATCCGTCATCATGCCCTTCATCTCCAACGGCACACCCGGCATGGAAACCACTACTTGCCCTTGCTCTGTAGCGAACCACATACCCGGTGCAGTACCGTTGGCATTGCGCACCACGCGGCATTTGTCGGGCACCATAGCCTGCAGCTTGTTTCGCTCCAGCAATGCCAGTCCCCTCCGGTGAAACAGGTTTTGTACATCTTCATACACCTGCTCGTGAAATACCAGCTGACTGTCAAAATAGGCTGCCAGCGTATGCTTGGTGATGTCGTCGCGGGTAGGGCCAAGGCCTCCGGTTATCAGCACAATCCGGGAGCGGCTGAGTGCCCGGTTCAGTCCATCGACAATGTGCTCTTTGTTGTCCGACACTGATATGATCTCACCAATCTCGATACCGCGGTCATTCAGCTGTGTGGCCATCCAAGCCGAGTTGGTATCAATGGTTTGCCCATGCAAAATCTCATCTCCAATGGTGATAATGGTTGCCTTCATATAAAGCAGGTATGGTTTTTGTGTGATAATTCCCTGCACCCACAACGTGGAAACGGGTGTTTCGTTTACTTTGCATACAAATTACTTGTTTATGTTCACCAGAGCCATAGTGATTGAAGTCTTTTTATGGTCGTTGACCTTGATTTTTGTGCCCTCCTGCGGTGTGGAGCAGATGATACTTGCCCAGTCCGGCACTTCCGATGGCACTCCTACGCAAGCAGAAACCGCAGCCGGTCTGCGGGAGGCACTCATGAACGGCATAGGAGAAGCTTCTGTGCTCCTATCGCAGCCCGATGGATATCTGGGTAATCCGGCTATCAGGATACCTTTTCCGCCCGAAGCAGAAAAAGTAGCTTCCACCCTGCGGAAAGCCGGTTTGGGCAAGATGGTAGACGATGTAGAGCTGAGCATCAACCGCGCTGCTGAAGATGCCGCCGCCAGCGCCAAGCCCATCTTCATAGAGGCCATCAAATCCCTATCCATACAAGATGCCATGGGTATCTTGTTCGGTGGCGAGCAGGCCGCCACAACCCACCTGCGTCAAACTACCAGCGCACAACTGACAGCAGCCTTCAAGCCGATTATCAGTGCCAGCCTCGACAAGGTGAATGCCACCCGCTACTGGAGTGACGCCATCACTGCCTACAACAAGATACCGTTGGTTCAGAAACAGAACCCCGACCTCGTAGACTACGTGAACACAAAAGCACTGGATGGGCTTTTCTTTACGGTTGCGGCTGAAGAAAAAAAGATCCGCGAAAATCCGGTACTTCGCACCTCAGACCTATTAAAGAAAGTTTTTACCTACTACGACAGAAACAAGTAACATGCTGACGAATGCATCTTCCAAATTCAACGACCTGGGCCTGCTCATCCTGCGAGTAGGCGTAGGTGCCAGTTTTGTTGTTTTCCATGGGTACAAGAAAATCATGGGTGGCCCCGATAAGTGGGAACGGCTGGGGCGAGAGATGACTAACTTGGGAGTAGACTTTGCCCCTGTATTTTGGGGATTCATGGCTGCCTTTGCCGAGTTTGCAGGTGCTGCCTTCCTAATTCTGGGACTGTTCACTCGTCCTTCAGCGCTGTTGCTGGCATTCACCATGCTGGTGGCCACACTGAAGCACATAAACGCCCATGAAGGGTATTCCTACTCACTGGAGTTGGGAGTGGTATTCCTGGCGCTACTCATCACCGGTGCCGGCAAGTACAGCCTGGACGCCCGTATCAAGCTCAAGTAGGCCATTGCCGGAGAGCAGACACGGCAGGAATGAACAAGTAACCCATAGCTGCCGTTGTCTGTGCAATAGCATCCTTACTGGTGGACAATGACAGATAACCTATTATCCCACAATCAGGACAGTATTATTGTTCTATCCATCTGTAACTATGCATTTATCGGTAACTTTGCCGACCGAATCGGATAAGACGTATGATACTGGAGCTGGACGTAAATGTACCTTCTGAGAAGGTAAGGGCTATGGCCGACAGGTACAATGCCTATCAGGTTGACTGGCATGGACGTACTGTACTGGTTACGTCGTTTGCACAAACTGACATCGACGGTGCGGATAGTGGCTACATTACCAAGGTAACACAGTCACCCTCTGATATGCAGCTGACAAGCCGTGTATGGCAGCCGGAAAATACGGAAGTAGACCTGGGATGCGCACGGATTGGTGGCGACACACGCAATACGGTGATGATTGCCGGGCCCTGCTCTGTGGAAACCGAGGAACAGACCCTTACCACTGCCAGATTCCTGTCATCGCTGGGTGTGCGCATCTTCCGCGCCGGCGCCTACAAGTCTCGTACGTCACCCTACAAATTCCAGGGACTCAATCAGGCAGGCCTCGACATACTGAAGACGGTACGGCAGGAGACAGGCATGCAAATCATTACCGAAGTACGGGATGCCACGCATGTAGATGCCGTAATCGAGCAAACGGATATCATCCAGATCGGCACCAAGGCCATGTTCGACCATGGCATCCTGCGGGCTTGTGGGCAAAGTCGAAAGCCCGTATTGCTGAAACGCGGATTCGGCGCAACCCTGCAAGAGTTCATTCAGATGGCAGAATACATATTGCTGGGTGGAAACACACAGGTAGTGTTGTGTGAACGGGGCATCCGTGCCTTTGAGAAATACACCCGCTTTACGCTGGACCTTACCGGTGTGGCCTGGCTGAAGCAACATACACACCTGCCGGTAGTCGTTGACCCGAGCCATGCTATGGGTTATGCTTATGGCGTACCGGATCTTACGCGTGCTGCCACTGCCATGGGCGTGAGTGGTCTGTTGATTGAAGTGCATCCAACACCACACAAAGCCTGGTCAGATGCTTCGCAGCAGCTGGATTTCGATACCTTTACCCAACTATATCATTCACTCCCTGCCGTGGCCAAGGCTGTAGGGCACCACCTCTGCTAACAGGGCACAGCGCCTCCCTCCCTATGGAATTCCTACGATTTATCTTCTTTCTGGGCGTCATCTACATCACCTTTGACATCATCTGGCAGTTGTTTGTATGGTTGCTGCGCATGGTGTTCACCATCGACAAGCGGGAGGGTTGGGTATACTTCGGGTTCAAAGGGCTGAGTTTGTACTTGCTGGTGGCACTAACCGCCATCACCACACAAAACCATTTAGCCAACGCCACCAACGACTATAAAGAGTTCGCTTTTCCGGCCATAGGCCTTATCGTGTTGTACTTCTACGTTACGGCTACGATGCAGAAAAGCAAACTGAAGGCACGTATTCAGATGGATACACGAACCATTCGCCGGATGCGGTTCGATGGTATCTTCCTATTCGCTTCACTGGCATTGTATGTGCTGATGCTCTATTTTCCCCAATTGATGGAAACGGATCTGGCAGATGGGGTTTTTGATGCCATCGACTCCATATACTCCGTATTGCTGTTCCGTTGGATCATCGGATTCATGGCCTTTTTCTTCCTGCTGAACGTGCTGTTCCGGAGTTATCTGGCCACCCGTACTGCTTTGATGGGGCTTTTCGGCAACCGAAAAGAATCCCAGGCAAGCTTTACAGAGCGCATCATGGAAGAACGGCGAAAGCGCAACCATGATGCAGGTACTGTTGATGCGGAATACGAGATCGTAGATGAATCGGATAAGACCTCTGCGGAAGAAACACCTAATACCCCAGCAAAGTAGCCGGTCGTACCGTAGTTATAGTTCTTCCATCACCGAGTATCGTCAGCAATTCTCGCCGTAGCTGAAAATAGTCTACCCTCGTTTTGCGGAAAGTGGTATCGAGGTACAGATTTGCCGTGTCTCCGGTGATTTCCGCCATAAAATAGGCATTACCGGACGCCAATGAAGGATGGAATGCCACAACAAAATGGCGATTCACCTGCATACTGTCGTCCATCACAATGAAATCATACTTTACATGCATTGAGTCGGGGGTTGCAAAACGCTCCTGCACCACTACCTGATTGTCTTTCCACTGGAACACATCCAGGGTAAAGGCTTCAGACATATCAGCCGGCAGCACTCCAGATCGGTAGGCTTCATACAATTGCTGTACGTACCCGTTCAATGATCCTGTTCTTTCCTGACGAACCAACGCCTGAATCAGCAGTTCCAAGGCGGCATAATCATCAGTATCAATGCTTAGCAAATACGATAGTGCTACTTCTGCATCCTCCGGCCTGTTGGCCTTCATCTCCAAATAGCCGACGTTGTACAGGCAGGATGTATACCCGTCAGACTGCACATCTGCCTGATATAGGCAATCGTAATACTCATCCAGTGCTGCCTTCTCTGCACCTTCCGCCAAAAAGATGTCTGCCACCATCATGTACACTTTGGCAGGCGGGAGAGGGAGTTCTTTGGCTTTGGAAAGAAACAGAAAAGCAGAATCCACCTGCTGTAAGTCCATAGACACCTCAGCCAATGATAACCAGCAGTCCGGGTTCAGAGGATCTAGCCGTGAGGCTGTCCTGAACCGGTCTCCTGCCTCCTGCAGTTGACCGGCGTCCTGAAATAATAACCCGGAATAATAGTAAGGTCCGCCTTGAAAGGGCGATTTGACAATGGCCTGTTCCAGCCACCGCATGGCGAGTGAGTCCTCCTCCCTGACAAAGTGCGCCAGTCCACAACAATAGGCTGCCCAGTAAGTGGCCTTTTCTGCCGGCAAAGTGTCCACAGCTTCGGTAATGTCAGCATAGCGGGCATCCCGAAACCAGGAAGCCAGCGTATCATCAGGCACTTGAGCCGACAAAGACTGCACCACAGTCATCAGCAGGATAAGGATAAGAGGTTTCATATCAGGAGGGGTTTCCCATGGATAAGATTACAGTAAACTCTTCTTTGGTAAGCGGCATCACAGATAACCGGCTTTGCTTGATCAAGGCGATCTGCTGCAGTCGGGGTTCTTGCTTGATCGCTTCCAACGTTACAGGATTGGCGATCGTTTGATGTGCGGCCAACTGCACAGCCAGCCATCTGTCATCTTGTGTGGTAGGATCCTGGAATGCCGTACTCACTACCTGGGCTACACCTACCACCTGTTTTTCATTGACACTGTGATAGACCAATACCAGATCCCCCTGTTGCATAGCACTCAGGTTGTTCCGTGCCTGATAATTACGTACTCCATCCCAGGCGGTTTCCTTGTCGCGCAGCAGGTCATCCCACGAGTAGTTACCGGGCTCACTTTTCACCAACCAGTATTGCATACCCTATTTGTTTATCATCAAAAGTAAGAAAGCTCCTTTGTGGGGAGCTTTCTTTATAATTATTCGGGAAATGAAAAGTTCGATTAGGCTTCGTCGTCTTCGTCCTCAGTTTTCTTTGAGGACTTGGTACGAGCTGCTTTTTCGCTCTTCTCCATCTTCTCCTTCAGTTCTTCCAGCACGCTCAGGTCGCCAAGGGTCGACTTATCACCACGCTTGTTGATGTCGTCGATGGTCTTCTTGGTGCGCTTTGCCTGCTGTGTGCGCTCTTTCTTCTCTGCATCATCAGAGTCACGCTTAGCATCTGCCAACACGCGGCTGTGTGATACAATGATACGCTTGTCGTCGCGATCGAACTCAAGAATCTTGAATTCAGTGGTTTCTTCCGCTTCTACCAAGGTATTGTCTTCTTTGCGAAGATGCTTGATCGGTGCAAACGCTTCCAGACCATAGGGCAACTGAACGATTCCACCCTTGTCGTCACGACGAATCAGGGTAGCCTCATGCACAGATCCTACCGGGAATACATCTTCAAAGGTATCCCATGGATCTTCTTCCAGTTGTTTGTGTCCAAGAGCGATCTTCCGGTTGTCCTTGTCGATTTCCAGGATAACTACATCCAGCTTTTCGCCCACCTTAGTGTACTCGGATGGATGGTTGAAGCGCTTGATCCAGCTAAGATCTGAGATGTGGATCATACCACCGATGTATTCGTCCAGTTCTACGAACACACCATATGGTGTGATGTTCTTCACCTCACCTGAATGGCGGCTGCCAACGGGATACTTCTCATCGATCTTATCCCATGGATCTTCATGCAACTGCTTGATAGACAGTGACATCTTACGCTCTTCACGGTCGATGGTAACTACCATGGCGTTGTAAATGTCGCCCAACTTGAAGTATTCCTTGGCGTTGATAGGCTGATTGCTCCAGCTCACCTCAGATACGTGAATCAATCCTTCTACACCTGGCTTGATTTCGAGGAAAGCGCCGTAATCTTCGATGTTCACGATCTTACCGGAAACCACAGCACCTTGTTTGAAGGATTCATCCAGTACATTCCATGGATGCGGCTCCAGTTGCTTCATGCCAAGGGAGATACGCTTCTTCTCGTCATCGAAGTCGAGGACAACCACGTTCAGTTTCTGGTTGAGTTCCAGCACCTGATTCGGATGGCTGATACGTCCCCAACTGATGTCAGTGATGTACAACAGACCATCTACTCCACCGAGGTCGATAAAGGCACCAAAGTCGGTGATGTTCTTCACTGTACCTTCCAGTACCTGACCTTTCTCCAGCTTGGAGATGATTTCCTGACGCTGAGCTTCCAGATCGCTTTCGATCAATGCCTTGTGTGACACTACGGCGTTCTTGATGGCTTCGTTGATCTTCACCACCTTGAATTCCATGGATTTGCCTACGTATGCATCGTAATCGATAATCGGCTTTACATCTATTTGAGAGCCGGGAAGGAAAGTCTCCAAACCATGTACGTCCACGATCAAACCACCCTTGGTCTTGCTTACGATGTTACCGGTTACTACCCGATCATTATCATGAGCATCTACGATGGTTTCCCATGCACGCATCAATTTGGCCTTCTTACGGGACAGAACCAACTGACCCTTGCCATCTTCCTTCTTCTCTACATATACTTCTACGGTGTCGCCTTCCTTCAGCCCTTCCATATCGCGGAATTCGCTTACCGGAACCATACCATCGGACTTGAAGCCGATGTTGATGATTACATCTGAAGAAGTCACATTCTCGATACGCCCTGAAACGATTTCATTCTCTTCGAGTGAAGTCAGGGTTTTCTCGTACATGGCCTCCCACTGATCGCGTACCGTAACCTCGTACTTGTCGTAGTTGTCTTCGCCTGCATCCCAGTCGAACTCATCATGAGCGCCGGCAGTAGCTGGCGCCTCAGGGGCAGATGCAGGTGCAGCAGGTGTTTCC
>CAYYHM010000025.1:0-30706 GCA_964471795.1 uncultured Chitinophagales bacterium
GGGTGCGAAACGTCCAATTTCTGTTTGATTTGTAGGCGCAAAGGTATAATGATTCGTTATGTATTTGCAAGTGGGGGTGTGCATATTTTTGGACAGTGTTTTTGAAGGTACTTTCTGTCATTTCGCCTCAAAAAAGAAAATGGCTTGAATAATCTTTTGAAAGGTATACTTTTGCGTCGTGAAAAATACGACAGCCATACATTTTCCTTTAGCACCGATCGGGTGCGGTGTGTGCGTATTTGACAGACAGCATAAGATTAGTCCAGGCTGCGTCCGAAGATGCAGGCACTAAGCCTGTGATGATGACCTTCCCCGGTCATTTGCCGAATTACACCTTTTTCCTTTACAATTTTCTGGTTTTATGGATTATGTCATTAAGGTGGCTGATGTCAGCCATCATCATTTTGCATCTGCCATTTGTGAAATGATGGAGTCTGCAGCCAAAGTCCGCGGCACAGGTATCGCTAAGCGAGATCCAGCTTACCTGCAACAAAAAATGACTGAAGGCAAGGCGATCATTGCATTAGATGGCAGTAAGGTTATTGGCTTTTGCTACATCGAAAGCTGGGAGGGGAAAAAATATGTCGCTAACTCGGGGCTCATAGTACATCCTGAATACAGACAAACAGGAATTGCCAAAGCCATCAAAAGCGCCACCTTCACATTGTCCAGGAAGATGTTTCCAGACGCTAAGCTATTTGGCATTACTACCAGCCTGGCTGTTATGAAGATCAACTCCGACTTGGGTTACAAGCCGGTTACTTTCTCTGAACTCACAAAAGACGAGGCCTTTTGGAAAGGCTGTCAAAGCTGTGTCAACTTCGATATTCTGCAACGGACCAACCGGTCTATGTGCCTCTGTACCGGAATGATGTATGATGCAAAGGAAGAGAAGTCCGTACAGCCTGCAACAAGATCTCAACGTTGGGAGCAATTTACAGGCTTCATGAGAGGTCGCAGTAAAAGATTGCAAAAATTGATTCCATCGTTTCCATCATTGAAGCCTGCACTGAGGCAGGCGAAACAAACTGAACCGAACAATGAAGAAAACAGTAGTATTGGCCTATAGCGGCGGGTTGGATACAACCTTTTGTGCCATGTATCTCAGTAAGGAGCAAAACATGGAAGTTCATGGGGCATTAGTGGATACAGGTGGATTTTCTGCCGAAGAGCTGAAACTGATCGAACAAAGGGCTTATCAAGCTGGAGTTGCCTCATTTGTAGTATTGGACAAAACAGCTGACTACTACCAGCAAATCCTGCGCTTTTTGATTTATGGAAACGTGTTGAAAAACAACACTTACCCGCTCTCTGTGAGTGCCGAGCGGGTATATCAGGCAATTGCATTGGCTGAATACGCCAAAACACTGGGTGTTGATGCAGTTGCCCACGGAAGTACAGGCGCCGGCAATGATCAGGTTAGATTTGATCTGGCATTTAGCCTATTGCTACCGAATGCCTCCGTAATTACCCCCATACGCGACCTGAAACTAAGCAGGCAGGAAGAAATTGATTACCTCCAACGGCATGGTCTCCATATAGCGTGGCAGAAGGCAAAGTATTCCATCAACAAGGGCTTATGGGGTACAAGTGTGGGCGGCGCAGAGACACTGACATCGCATCTGCCTCTGCCGGAAGAGTCGTTTCCAACCATGGTAGATACAGCCTTGCCACCAATGTCCGTCTCGTTGTCGTTTGTAAAGGGCGAGATCAAAGGGGTCAATGGGTTGGATATGAATCCAGTTGAAGCTATCCAATACCTGGAAAAACTAGCCTCCCCATATGGGATTGGACGTGACATCCATGTAGGAGATACCATTATTGGTATTAAAGGCCGTGTTGGATTTGAGGCTGCGGCACCACTGTTGATCATAAAAGGGCACCATGCTTTAGAAAAGCATACATTATCCAAGTGGCAGCAGCACTGGAAGCAACAACTAGGAGATTGGTACGGGATGTTTCTGCATGAAAGCCAATATTTTGAACCGGTTATGCGCAACATCGAGCAGTTTTTGGAGAGCACTCAAGAGCGGGTTACAGGTGATGTTTTCCTGACACTTCATCCATACCGATTCATCATCAATGGCATCCATTCTCCATTTGATTTGATGCAAAGCAGTTTTGGCACATATGGTGAAATGAATGAACAGTGGACGGGTGAGGATGTGAAAGGGTTTACGAAGGTGTTGAGCACACCGATAAAGCTGTATCACTCAGTTGCCAATAAACACTTGGAATCATGATTAGAGTCGGAATTGCAGGCGGTTCTGGATACGTAGCTGGTGAGTTGCTACGTCTGATGGCATATCATCCTCATGTGGAGGTCTCCTATATCTACAGCCATTCTCAGCAAGCAGGGACGTTAGTGTCCAGCGTGCATCGAGACTTATTCTTTCAAGATGACTGGATATTTTCCAATGAGGTATCCGAAGATGTGGATGTATTGTTTCTTTGTCTCGGCCATGGTCAGTCAAGGGACTTCCTGCAACACCATCCTATTTCGAATCGGGTTTGCATTATAGACATGGGAAGTGATTTCCGGCTACAGGCGGAATCCACTTTTGAAAATCGCCGATTCAAGTATGGGTTACCTGAGCTGGGATTACCTGTATCCGGTAATATAGCGAATCCGGGCTGTTTTGCTACGGCCATTGAGTTGGCATTGTTGCCATTGGCGGCCAAGCAGATGCTGAACCAGGAGATACATATCCATGCAATTACAGGATCTACCGGGGCTGGCGCAGGATTGACCGACTATTCTCACTTCAGTAGAAGGGTAAACAACGTAAGTATCTACAAGCCATTTACGCACCAACATATAGGTGAGATTCGCGAAGCGCTGCAACTAATCGGCCAGCCAACCTTGCCAGACATTCACTTTATTCCGTTAAAAGGCGATTTTCCTCGCGGCATCTTTGCCAGCTTACACATGGCTACCCGGTTGGGTCAGGAGGAAGCCATCCAAGTATACCGAGCCTACTATGCTGAAAATCCCTTTGTATATGTTACAGATAAGACAATAGAGCTGAAGCAGGTGATCAACACCAATCATTGCCTGATACAAGTAGAAGTAATTGCCGGCCGATTACTCATTACTAGCATAATCGACAACTTGCTCAAAGGCGCTGCAGGTCAGGCTATTCACAACATGAACAAACTCTTCGGCCTGCCTGAAACAGCTGGTCTTCAAGTAAAACCCATTGCTTTCTGATGCCTTTATTTGATGTATACCCTTTGTACGATATAACGCCCATTCGAGGCAGTGGCTGTTATATCTATGACGACAAGGATGTCCGCTATCTCGATCTGTACGGAGGTCATGCGGTAATCTCCATCGGTCATTCTCATCCCAGATATGTGCAACGTGTGCAGAATCAGGTGAGCAGATTGGGATTCTATTCCAATGCCATACAGAACCCGTTACAGGAACAACTGGCAAATAAATTGGAAGAGCTATCCTCCTGTGCCGGCTATCAGCTGTTTTTATGCAACTCTGGTGCCGAGGCCAATGAAAATGCTCTTAAAGTAGCTTCCTTCCACACCGGTCGCAAGAAAATTGTCGCCTTTCATGGGAGCTTCCATGGGCGTACGTCTGCCGTTGTCGCAGCAACTGATGCGCCTTCTATCATAGCACCACTGAATGCACAACATGAGGTTGTGTTTTGCCATTTCAACCAGCTGGATGAAGTGAGCGATGCACTCAAGCACCATGATGTGGCCGCAGTAATCGTAGAATGCATTCAAGGTGTGGGTGGTTTGGACATGCCTGAGCCTGACTTTCTATCAGGTGTAGCCGACCTGTGCCGCGAAACAGGAACCATGCTGATAGCCGATGAAGTACAATCCGGATATGGCAGAAGCGGTCGATTCTTTGCCTTCCAGCACTTTGGCATTACACCTGACATCATAAGCATAGCTAAGGGTATGGGGAATGGTTTTCCCATTGGCGGTATCCTCATCCATCCTGACATCCCTGCCAAACATGGCATGCTGGGGACAACATTTGGGGGCAATCATCTAGGTTGCGCTGCAGGCTTGGCGGTCTTGGAGGTGATTGCCGAAGAGGGATTAATCCATCAGGCTGAACACATGGGTCATTGGCTGAAAGTGCAATTTCAAATCCTTGGTATCCCGGGCAGGGTGAAAGGAAGGGGGTTGATGACAGGCATTGATTTGGGCATGCCGGTTGCTCCTATTCGGAAACAACTACTGTTTGAGCACCACATATTTACTGGTAGCGCTGCCAATCCACAGGTGTTGCGTACACTCCCTCCTCTCAATGTTTCAGAAAGTGAGTTGATGACATTCCTACAGGCACTCAAATCAATTGTAGCATGAATCATTTCACTTCCATTCATGACGTTGATAATTTATCGGATTGGCTGCTATTGGCGCAACAGTTTCGGGAGCATCCAACCATGGCAATCGATGCCGGTAAGGGGAAAGTGCTGGGTCTCTTGTTTTTGAATCCCAGCCTGCGTACCCGCATGAGTACGCAAAGAGCAGCTTACCTGTTGGGGATGCAGGTGATGGTGATGAACCTCGACAAAGATGGCTGGCAGCTGGAAACGGAAGATGGGGCAGTAATGAATGGCCATGCCCAGGAGCACGTAAAAGAAGCCGCTCAGGTGATGTCGCAATATTGCGATATCATAGGCATTCGCTCTTTCCCCGGCCTCACAGATAGGGAAGCAGATTATGCTGAGCCTGTATTGGCGTCATTTATGCGGTATGCCACCGTGCCGGTTCTATCTTTGGAGAGTGCTACACGGCATCCTTTGCAGTCTTTTGCCGACCTGATAACTATCCATCAATTTTCGAAGACACAACTGCCAAAGGTGGTGCTTACCTGGGCACCTCACCCTAGACGGCTGCCACAAGCTGTTCCCAATTCATTTGTGGAGTGGATGCAACATGCACCGGTACAGTTGGTAATCGCCAATCCGAAAGGCCTTGACCTCTCACCGGCATTTACTAAAGGCGTGCAGGTGATCCATAATCAGGAAGAAGCACTGCAGGATGCAGATTTTGTGTATGCCAAAAACTGGTCTGCCTTTGAGCCATACGGTCTTACTGCCCCCCAACTAACCGAGTGGCAGATTACCGAAGAAAAACTGTCCGGGACGAATAATGCCTACTTTATGCACTGCCTTCCTGTAAGGAGAAATGTGGTAGTAGCAGATGAGGTATTGGATGGACCAAGGAGCCTGGTTATCCAACAGGCGGCAAATCGAACAGTGAGCGCACAGGTAGCACTCTATAAATTACTCCAGCATGGATAGGATTTGGGTCGTTAAAACAGGTGGGCAATTGTTGGAAACACCGGATCAGTGGCAGCGTCTGTTGATGGACTTGGCCAATCGGCCGGATCCATTCATATTGGTACATGGAGGGGGTAATTATGCCTCAACACTCACACGAGCACTTGGTGGTGAACCTCGAATGATCAATGGTCGCAGGATAACAACCGATCTGGACCTGCAGGTCGCCATCATGGTTTATGCCGGATTGATTAACAAGAAGCTGGTAGCATTTCTACAAGGATGTAACAGGCCGGCAATCGGTTTGAGTGGTGCCGATGGCAATGCCGTACAATCTATCAAACGCCGAGCAGAGGAGCATGACTTCGGCTGGGTGGGTGATATAATATCAGTGAATGCAGCACTATTTCTACAGCTGATTCAGATGGGGTATTCCCCCGTTTGTTGTGCGATTACGCATGATGGTGGAGGTCAATTATTGAATACCAACGCCGATACAATAGCAGCTGCCATTGCCAAGGCATTGGTGCCTCATGTATCTGTTCACTTGCGGTACTTGTTCGACAAACCAGGTGTTTTGTACAATAGCAATGATGTTTCATCAATGCTGCCCAATCTCTCCCATGCAGATTATATCAAGGCCAAAGAAACCAACATATTTCACACCGGTATGCTGCCGAAGCTTCAAAATGCTTTTGACGCAGTACAATCTGGTGTAGCAAGCGTACGGATCACAAATCCTGAAAACTGGGTTGATGGAGGCACCTTGCTTTCGTTATGAAAAATATACCAGACAATTTCCAGGAAGCCCTGTCACTGCTGTCAGCGATCATTCGTGTGCCATCCTTCAGCGGTCAGGAAGAAGATGCAATCCGCCTTATCGATGCTGTGTTGCATCAATATGGTGTTGCTTTTCATACAGCAGGCAACAACAGATGGATGGTGAATCGATTCTTTGATGACCGCAAGCCCACCATCCTGCTCAATTCGCATATCGATACGGTACGGCCAAACTCAGGGTACACCCGCGATCCATTTCATCCCACGTTGGAAGATGGCCGCTTATATGGGCTTGGATCTAATGATGCGGGCGCTTCGCTGGTATGCCTGTTGTATACCTTCCTGCACTATCATGGGAAGGAACAACTGCCGGTAAACTTATGTATGAGTATTTCAGCAGAAGAGGAGACCTCTGGGCCTGGAGGAATGCAGCTGCTGCGCAATCTGCTACCCGCGTGGCAATGGGCATTGGTGGGGGAGCCTACCGGTATGGAGCCCGCTATAGCGGAAAAAGGGTTGATGGTGATCGACGCCACCGTGTCAGGTACTTCCGGACATGCAGCACATGTGTGGGACAACATGGCTGTCTGTAAGATGGCAGCAGACATCACCCGATTGCAGCAACTGTCGTTTCCGAAAAAGTCAGACTGGCTGGGCCCGGTAAAGGTTACCGCTACACAGGTGCAAGCCGGGACCCAGCACAATGTGGTGCCCTCGGTTTGTACTTATGTGTTGGATGTCCGCCTAAACGAGCAATACACGCCCGAAGAGGTGCTTGAAATATTGTCTGACGGGTTGCATGCCACGCTCACGCCACGGTCCATGCGACTTCGACCTTCCTTTATTAATCCGGCTCACCCTATTGTACAGTGTATGGTGCAAATGGGAAAAAAGCCCTTTGGGTCCTCAACATTATCAGATCAATCCTTATTGAACGGCCCAAGCTGCAAGATGGGCCCGGGTGACACAACCCGTTCTCACCAGCCTGATGAATACATCCTGTTACAGGAACTGGAAGATGGTCTGCTTGGCTACCGCCAGTTGCTGGAGATTTATTTTGAAATGGTAATTGCTACAACATGAAACTTTGGGATAAAGGGTATACCATACACAACCTGGTTGACAGGTACACAGTTGGTGACGATCGTGCATGGGACAAACGACTGGTGCCGTATGATATCCAGACGAACAAAGCGCATGCCGCCATGCTTTGCCATATCGGTTTGCTCACCGCTGCTGAACATAGTGCACTGGACACGGCACTGGACGACTTGCTGGCAGATTGGCAGCAGGGTCAATGGATAATTACTGATGAATTTGAGGACATACATAGTCAGATAGAGCACCTGCTCACTGAGCGTTGCGGCGAAGCAGGCAAGAAGATTCACACGGCGAGAAGCCGGAACGATCAGGTGCTCACCGACCTGCATTTGTATGCGAAGGATCAACTGAAGCAACTGGATGAGATGCTCCTGGCATTGTTCAATAGTTTACTGCATCTGGCAGACCGTTATCAAGGCAACCTCATGCCTGGGTACACACACCTGCAGGTAGCCATGCCTTCATCTTATGGATTATGGCTCAGTGCTTTTGCCGAAAGTCTGGTTGATGACCGCATTTTGGTACAGGCGGCCCTACGCATAGCCGATCAGAATCCACTTGGCTCTGCTGCCGGATATGGATCTTCCTTTCCGATAAACCGTACCCTTACCACTCAGTTGTTAGGTTTTGCTACCCTTCGCTACAATAGCCTTGGTGCGCAGTTGTCGAGGGGCCGCCTAGAAAAAGCTACGGCATATGCCCTGAGTAGCTTGGCAGGTACACTGGGGAAATTGGCATCTGATATGTGCCTGTTCATGAGCCAGAACTTCAACCTACTCTCATTTCCCCCTGAGTTAACCACCGGCTCCAGCATAATGCCTCACAAACAAAATCCCGACGTGTGGGAAATCATGCGGGCTAGGTGCAACACCATACAGCAGCTACCTGCTCACCTCAGTATGCTTACCGCAAATCTTACCAGTGGTTACCACCGTGACTTTCAAGAGTTGAAAGGGCCTTTTATTCATGCAGTGGAGTCGAGTTTGGATAATCTGGAGGTCGCCAATTTTATGTTGCAATACATACAGATTAATCAGGAGGCTATCAATAGCCCTATGTATGATGCCATGTACACTGTGGAAGCGTTACACAAGAAAGTGCAAGATGGCACTCCATTCCGTACGGCCTATCGCGAGTTGTCGCATCAAATTGCGGAAGGTACTTATCAGCCTGAAAAGGCGTTGCATCATTCTCATGAAGGCAGCATCGGTAATTTGTGCCTGAAAGAAATTGAGGATAAGATGAAGTCCGCAGGAGGATTTCAGGTGAGCTGATGCAAATCATCTCTTTTGCTGCCTCTTGCTGGTAACTTGTTACTGCCCGCCAACCGGAGTTACAAAAATTCGGGGCGATGAAGATGCGGAAGGTTGTAGTGATGGCTCTGCTGCTGGCAGCCACAGTGCTGCGCGGTCAGCAATACGTGGTGCTACAGACCGGTGCCGGCCTGCCGGAGTTGTTGCATGGTGGTGTAGGCTGGCAAGAGGGGCATCATATGATAGGGCTGGTGGCCGGTGCAATCCCGGATGCGTATAACGACATGGCCGCGGCAGGGGTGTATTACCGCCGGCAGTTTGGTGTGCCCTCCCGCTATCCGGAGTTCACGCGCTGGTATGCGCAGGTAGGATTTCACTACGTGTACGAAGGCAATTCCAAACGTGAGACCAATGATTGGTTTCTGGTGCCCCGAATCGGACGCGAATGGTACATCAACCGACGGTTGTCCTTGGCGTTCAACCTGGGGGTAGCCTTTACGGTCTTCCATGGCTATCACGACCTGGACCCGGGCTCCAACCGCCTGCGGCTGGACTTGTCCTTCCCCGTGCTCCCCGCCGCCGGTATACAGTTGCAGTATAGGGTGCCGGTAAGGGGTAGGCAGGAGAAGAGCCGTGTGCCGTGGTGAGGCTGGCGGTGGGTTACTTGCCGATACACCTCCCGACATGTTCTGTCAGACCCCAAACACGCATATTGTCTGTCATTTAGACTCTAAACACGCACAACAAGAAAGAAACAAGTGTCCACAATGGCCATTTTGCTTGCGATAAATAAGCAACAACAAAGCATGCGAAAACGAGGGCAGTCGATTTTGGTAAAAGCCCCCATTTGGCGGTCGATTTTCGGTCTGGATAGAGGATGCAGGTCTTGTGTGAGGACACCGTACATCCAGTAAAAATTCCTAAGCCATAGGTGTAATTCGTAGAACAGGCTGGGTATGCCTGGGGAGGAAGACTCCATTTCGTGAAGTGGAGAATGAGAACTATTATCCGTTACGGGTTGTCCCAAATGTATAGTACTTGCAAGGCGGATATCGGTATAATGTCTGTTTAAAGAATCAAATAGACGTATATTTGCATCTATAAAGAAACGTTATGGCGAATAAGACCCCGATTTTGCTGCCAAGAATTCAGCGCATACTTGAGGAGCTTGGCGAGAATATACGATTAGCGCGGCTCAGAAGGAAATTGAGCGCTACCCAAGTAGCGGAGCGTGCCGGGATGGGCCGGACTACTTTAGTGAAGATCGAGCAGGGACATCCTGGAGTTGGGGTTGGTCAGTACTTGAATGTATTAAAAGTACTAGGCCTTGAGAAGGATTTTTTAGTTGTAGCCAAGGATGATACATTGGGTAGGACATTACAAGACGCAAACTTGGAAACCGGTAAGCGTGCACCCAAAAGAAAAAAGTCATCATGAGTACAAAAAGCACACGAAGAGAGATTTACGTGTATGCCGATTGGAAGGAAGTAAACGGTCCAACACTCATGGGTGTGCTGCGTTCTGAGCTATTACGCGGTAAAGAGGTTTTTTCGTTTGAATATGAACACGAATGGTTGCAAAGAGGATTTGCCCAGGTTTTGGATCCTGAGTTGGACTTGTATTCAGGTCTTCACTTTCTGAAAGATGGTAAAGCAAACTTTGGTACTTTCCTGGATTCTTTACCCGACAGGTGGGGTAGAATGCTGATGCGCAGACGGGAAGCCGCCTTGGCTAGAAAGGAAGGGAGGAGAGAGCGCAATCTGTATGAAACAGATTATTTGCTGGGCGTATATGACGGTCATCGGATGGGTGGATTCCGTTTCAAATTATCTGAGGATGGCCCATTCCTGGATGATAATAAAGAAATGGCATCTCCACCATGGGGATCTATTCGAGAATTGGAGCAAGTCAGTCTAAGGTTGGAAGATGAAAATGCGATGGATGATCCAGACTACCTTACATGGTTGAGTATGTTAGTGGTTCCGGGTAGTTCTTTGGGAGGTGCACGACCAAAAGCAAGTATAGTGGATGAACAGGGTCACCTATGGATTGCAAAATTCCCAAGTGGCAATGATCAGTGTAACATTGGAGCCTGGGAAATGGTAACCTATGAGTTGGCTAAAGCTGCCGGAATAAATATGTCAGAATGTAAGGCACAACAGTTTGCGAGCAAGCACCATACTTTTTTAACCAAACGCTTCGATCGCACTTTAGATGGCCAGAGAGTTCACTTCGCCTCAGCTATGACCATGCTTGGTTTTGTTGATGGCCAAGAAGGAGCCAGTTATCTGGATATTGTTGATTTTTTGACAACCTACGGAGCAAATGTAGAAGCTGATTTGGAAGAGCTTTGGCGAAGAATTGTTTTTAGCATCAGTGTATCGAATACTGATGATCACTTGCGTAATCATGGTTTTATACTTCATCCTGAAGGTTGGATACTGTCTCCGGCTTATGATATCAACCCTGTTGAAACAGGGACAGGACTTAGTTTGAACATTTCATATAATGACAATGCATTGGATTTCCACGTAGCCATGGAGGTGGCCAAATTTTGTAGACTTAGCAATGAGCGTGCTCACCAGATTGTGGAGGAAGTTACGGGTGTGGTTAAAAACTGGAAGGATGTTGCCAAAGAATACGGTATTTCAAGAACCGAGTGTGCGCTTAAGTCAGGGGCATTTAGGCTTGTTGAGTAAGCTGTGCACCTTCATGAATCTCCTTAGAGGAACTCAATGGATTTCTGGTAAGAAAGTATGTGATTATTTGGTCCGTTCTGTACATGTACAGCTCAATTTACAATAAGTTGCGGCTCACATCAGCCATATTGTGAGCTGAAAAATGAGAAAATATGAGCTTTATTTCACTTTTAAGCTCATGAAAGTGAGTTTTACGGCTCAACATTGTGTGAATCTAAGCCACAACCGCAAGTAGTATGAGCCACAATTGTTCATGCTGTTAGATAGTCTGTCTGGAGTTTGCCTGTACGATGCAGACCTACTTTACCACTAAAAACGGAAACAATGAGCGAGGTCAAATCGACTGAAAACGAGCGTGTTGAATTAGGTTGTGGCTATTGGAGGGTAAGTAGGGTTCACTTTCCAATACAGAAAATACTTTATGCTGATATACAACCACTTATAAAATACAGGTACAAATAGGATACAAATCTAAGCGGCTACGACTTCACTTTCTAAAGTGGGATTTTTTGGTGTACCTATACTTCTAAAGTTATGAAATGTCGAGGGAAATTCGCTGCTCTCACGTTGGAGAGTGTTAACGAATATCTATAGCAGAACAAGATAACACTCAAATTATTTAACTTATTTTCTACCTGAAACATATTTCATCTATAATCTTGCTAAAGCCAAAAATTTTATTTTGTTGGAAATCACATAGCTTAATTGAAATCTAAAAACCAAACTCATTTCTTAAGTGTCTAGCCTTCTCCATTATTTCCATTCCTTTTTCCTCTGATATTCCTAATTTATTAAATATTTTATCAAACCGGTCTCCTCTTTTTTCGTTTATCCTTCCATCCACATATAAAAATTCAATTGCACATAAAAAGATGAATTCTTTCAGAGCTTGTGGTAGTGGAATTAAATCATTTGCCGCTATATCCCAGCCGGTATATCCTGATAATGAATCTAATGTTAAGTTAAATAGGTCTAGTTCTCGTTCAATTTTGTCAAAGTCTGATTGTGTTGGCTTGTCTACACTTATTATGGAGAAATATAAATGAACTAAGGAAACACGTTGTTTTCTACTTAAAGTATTAAATCTATTTAACAGTATCTCCTTTTGCGCTTCAGTATACATATTAATGATTTTTAAATAAATATTAAGATGACATTCATGCCGTTTCAACTGTTTCCAGTGTGGATGCCAACAATGATTAACATCTAACTAGTTGCAAAATTAAGACAAAAAACCATTATGCTGCTTGTCTATTTCATGTTCTTTAAAATTTCTCTATATTTTCGGGATAACCCAAAGAGTAAAGAGTCTGGCCTTACTTAATTAAATCCTATCTTATTGCAGCTAAAACCTAGCCCAAACGTTTTACAGTAGTTATATCCCGTAAGTTGAGAGAAGTCTTCAAAACTGCTTGTCGTATGCTTAAACCCTAAGTATTGGAGCTGATATCACAAGGTGGATGACTAGTTTAGTCGATACTAGGCATATAAATAAATATAACAAATTGTGGTAAATAAATAATCGCTAAACCAAATACAATTTGCTGGAATACACCACTTGTGATTTTTGACTAATGCCCTCAGAACGGGGATTTGGGTCTGAAAGGGAGGGTCCCATTGCGCGCGAGCGAACCATACATAAAGAATTACGAAACACCACCACCTCTACCCAATTGAGGTTTTTACCGCATTCCATTCTACACCATTCCTTTAGAGCCCCCTCACGCTATTGACATGCATTCGCTTTTTAGCGGGTATAATTCTATATTCGTTATAATAAATCAATCTCAATGGCAAATCCTAAAAACACCAAGATAGTTGGATTGGAAGAACAGTTGTGGAAAGCTGCTGATAAACTTCGTAAAAACATCGATGCTGCCGAGTACAAACATGTTGTACTGGGACTCATCTTCCTAAAATACATTTCCGATTCATTCGAAGAATTGTATCAGCAACTTGAACTTGGTGAGGGTGATTTTGCTTACGCCGACCCTGAGGATAAGGAGGAGTACAAAGCGGCCAATGTGTTTTTTGTACCTGAAAAAGCCCGTTGGACATATCTGCAATCCAACGCCAAACAACCTGACATCGGAAAGATGATTGACGATGCCATGGATGCTATCGAAAAGGAAAACTCCTCACTGAAGGGGGTGCTTCCTAAGGTGTATGCCCGACAAAATCTCGACCCTACAAGTTTGGGTGAACTCATTGACCTTATCGGGAATATTGCCCTTGGAGATGCCAAGGCAAGGAGTGCCGATATCTTGGGTCATGTGTTTGAGTATTTCTTGGGAGAGTTTGCCCTCGCTGAAGGTAAGAAGGGCGGCCAGTTCTATACCCCAAGAAGTGTTGTAGAATTACTGGTAGAAATGCTTCAGCCCTATGAAGGCAGGGTGTTTGACCCTTGTTGTGGTTCCGGGGGTATGTTCGTACAATCTGAGGAGTTTGTAACCAGTCATCAAGGAAGAATCAATGATATCTCCATCTACGGACAAGAGAGCAACCAAACCACATGGCGGCTCTGTAAGATGAATTTGGCGATTCGGGGGATTGACTCTTCACAAGTGAAATGGAACAACGAAGGGTCATTCCTGAATGATGCCCATAAGGACCTGAAAGCGGATTATATCATCGCCAACCCCCCATTTAATGTGAGTGACTGGAGTGGTGAGATGCTGAGAAGCGATGGAAGGTGGCAATACGGAGTGCCTCCAACGGGGAATGCCAATTACGCTTGGATTCAACACTTCCTGTACCACTTGGCACCCAACGGACAAGCGGGGTTTGTATTGGCGAAGGGTGCCTTGACCACTAAAAC
This sequence comes from uncultured Chitinophagales bacterium, assembly GCA_964471795.1. GTDB lineage: Bacteria > Bacteroidota > Bacteroidia > Chitinophagales > S012-47 > CAJXXO01. The sequence continues at coordinate 13,913 of CAYYHM010000025.1, forward strand.
AGGTACGGAAGGAGACATCCGTAAAGCACTGATTGAAAATGACCTGATAGATTGTATCGTGAATCTACCAGCCAAGTTGTTTCTCAATACACAGATTCCCGCCTCCTTATGGTTTATGAACAGGAACAAGGGGAATGGCAAATTCCGTAACCGAAAAGGGGAAGTGTTATTCATTGACGCGAGAAACCTAGGCCATCTTATTAATAGAAGAACCAAAGTGTTATCCAATGGATTTCTTGACCCCGAGGATGACGATATTGGAAAGATTGCAGGCACCTATCACAATTGGCGAAATGTAAACGGTGACTACGAAGATGAAAAAGGTTTCTGTGCCTCTGTATCCAAAGAACGAATTGCAGAGTTGGACTATGTGTTGACCCCTGGACGATATGTAGGGTTGCCCGAAGAGGAAGATGATTTCGACTTTGCAGAACGCTTTACGGCACTAAAAGCTGAGTTTGAAGCCCAACTCAAAGAAGAAGCTGAACTCAACGCAAGGATTGCCCAGAACCTTAGTAAAATTCAGCTCTCATGAGTTGGGAAGAAACGAGCAATAAAGATTTCAAGAGTTTGAGAAAAGCCATTGGCCCCAAGTCGGATGTGCAGGCATTAGCTGAAACATGTGTTTGTTTTGCCAATGCTCAAGGAGGCGAACTGATTATTGGAATTGAGGACAATCAATCCGCACCTCCAACAAATCAAACGATAGATGTGGCTGAGATGAATAAAGTGGTGACCAGGATTAGAGCTTTGACCGTTGGTGTGGGCATCGTAAATCCGGCGATTCATCATCATAATAACGGAGGTGAATATTTCTCATTAAGAGTATTGCCTGCCACTCGAACAATTGCTACCACTTCATCCGGTAAGGTGTTTATTCGTATTACTGACAAATGCTTCCCAGTAGGAGGTGATGAACTTACAGACCTTGCAGCAGAAAAAAACGCCTTTCAATGGGAGCTGGTCGTCGCCCAAAAAATTCATTTATCTCAAGCTGATGCTGCACAAATCGAATTCTTTTTAGAAAGAATAAAAGCTTCTGAACGGGTATCTGATTTTATCAAAGAGAAGGCAGAACGTGAGATATTGGAATTCTACCAATTAGTGAATGAAGAGGGACTCCTAACCAATCTGGGCGTCCTTTGGCTAGGCACACCTGTGCAACGAGCGCGGCTTGCTTACCCTATTACGTTCCAATATTTGGTGTATAACGACAAGGGAGATAAGGTTCGTGACAAGAAATGGCATTTTCACATGCACAACCCCATGCAACTTTTACTGGATATTGAGAGGGAAGCTGTGGAGTTGACCTATTCCTCGGAAATGCCCAATGGGCTGTTTCGGAATGCGGTGCGAAACTACCCCAAAGCAGTCATCCGTGAATTACTGATTAATGCCTTTGCCCATAAGCGATATACTACAGCGGGAGATGTTTTCTTAGAGGTATATCCAGACCATATTGTGTTTACTAATCCCGGAGGATTGCCCATTGGCGTCTCCAAAGACAACATACTACACGAGCGACATAGACGAAATCCTCACCTCATTAAAGTATTTCAGGACTTAAAACTGATGGAAGGAGAAGGTTCTGGCTATGATTTGGTATATGAGAAACTTAGTTTAGATGGTAAGCCGTTGCCGGAATTGGAAAGTAATCATACTAAGTTAGCGGTAACGGTTCGGTCTTCCGTCATTGACGAAGAGGTCCTTTCTGTTATAGACTATATCAACCGACATTTTCAGCTTACGCAAAAGGAAATCATTACGTTGGGAATTGTAGCTGCTGAAAAGAAAATCCTGTCTACTCAACTCTCCCTCAAACTACAATTGAATCAGGAAGATAAACTCAGGTATTGGTTGGGGTCACTCTTAAACAAGGGGATTATCATCTCAAGAGGGATTAAAAAAGGGACGGAATACCTGCTCAATCCTGATATTTTTTCACAAGCCAAACTGAATCTAGCCCCAAGCCTCAAAACCATTGAGCCATATAAACTTAAGGCGCTTATTTTGGAAGATGTAACCTATAATGGATTTAGTAAAATGGCTCAAATCCAAGAGCGTCTTCAGGGGGCGCTACCGGAAGATGTAAAGAAAACGGTCTATAAGATGGTGGAAGCTGGTGAATTGACTACGCAAGGAGCAAAGCGAAACCGCACTTATGGTGTTAAAAAAAAATAAACCGAAAATAAAAACGGAAACAAAACAATGCAACTCTTTGAATGTCATTGTCTTAACTTGTTTTCGTGGAATGATACAGCAAAACAAATTGGCGCTATCATGAAAGCTAAACACAAAATCGCTCAGGGAAATATTGCCAATAAACGGTTTAAAGCGAAAGCCGAGTTTGAAGCCCAACGCAAAGAAGAAGCTGAACTTAACGAACGTATTACCGCTAACCTTCTAAAAGTGAGGATTGATGAGTGAGTGGAAGGAAATAGAACTTGGTGAAGTCGCCGATATTCAGACAGGTCCTTTTGGAAGTCAACTTAAAAATGAACAATATATTACTGGGGGTACACCCGTAGTCACTGTAGAGCATATTCAAGATTTCAGAATTATTGACTTTGATTATCCTAGTGTTACCGATGAGGACAAGGCAAGATTAAGCAAATACTTAATGAGAGATGGCGACATTCTCTTTACACGAGTTGGGTCAGTTGATTTAAGTGCTTATGTGAGTGCAGGTCAAGATGGATGGTTGTTTTCTTCTCGTATGCTAAGGGTAAGGCCTAATGCAGAAATAAACTCTCGCTTCTTATCATATTTCTTTCAACAAAAAAGCTTCAGAGATTACATAATAAACATTGCTGTTGGTGCAACAATGCCTTCTATAAACACCGGCATTCTGAAGGCTCTTCCAATTTCATATCCTACACCTAAAGAACAACGCGCCATCGCCTCCGTCCTCTCCTCCTTAGACGACAAAATAGACCTCCTTCACCGCCAAAATGAAACCTTAGAAAAAATGGCAGAGACCCTGTTTCGGCAGTGGTTTGTGGAGGAAGCCGATGAGGGGTGGGAGGTTAAGAAGCTAAAAGAAATAGTTGATATTGGAATAGGTAGAACGCCACCAAGAAAGGAATTCCATTGGTTTTCAAAATTTATAACAGATGTAAAATGGGTATCTATAAAGGACTTAGGAGATAGTGGAATATTTGTTTTAGATACTTCTGAATACTTAACTGAAGAGGCGGTTGAAAGATTTAAAATCCCTGTAATTCCACCTGACACGGTCCTTTTAAGCTTCAAAATGACCTTAGGTCGAGTAGCAATTACAACAGATAAAATGTTATCAAATGAGGCAATTGCGCATTTTAGATTTAATGAAACAACACCATTTTCGAGAGAGTTTCTTTATTTCTATCTTAAAACATATCCCTACGAAACATTGGGTAGCACTTCTTCTATCGTAACATCTATCAATTCAGGAATGATAAAGAACATGGAAGTAATAATTCCTGATGATAATACCCTGTCGAAATTTGAGAGTCACGTCTTTCAATTTTTCGAAAAAATCAAATCTAACCAAATACAAATCCGAACCCTCACCGCATTACGAGATACCCTCTTACCCAAGTTAATGAGTGGTGAAGTGCGGGTAAGTGTCTGAACAGGATTAAAAAAGATTACTAGATGGACAGGATTAATGGCAAGAATACGGAAAGAGATGAAGATGAAATAAATGCACTAACGCATAAAATCATTGGTTGCGCAATGCAAGTTCATAGAACGATAGGCAACGGTTTTCAAGAAGTAATTTATCAACGAGCCTTGGCTATTGAGTTTACCTATCAGGGTCTAGAATTTGCCCGTGAAATGGAAATGGATTTATTCTATAGGAATCAGCATATTGGTACACGAAGGGTAGATTTCTTTGTGGAAGGTAAAGTAATGGTCGAAATCAAAGCCATAGAAAAACTAGAAGATGTTCATAAGGCACAAGCCATAAATTATTGTGAAGCGTATCAAATAGCTGATGGCTTACTCATCAACTTTGGCGCAAAAAGCCTTGATTTTAAAAGAGTGTACAATAAAAATCTTGTCTATCCCAAAATCAAATAAATCCTGTTCAAGACAATGAATAATAACCAAACCCAAATCCGTACCCTTACCACATTACGAGATACCCTCTTACCCAAGTTGATGAGTGGTGAAGTCCGTGTCAATTATGAGTAGAATCAATGAAGATAGCATCGAGCAGTATGCCATTGAATTATTTCAAGGGTTAGGATATCGGTATATCTATGCCCCTGATATCGCCCACGATGGAGATACCCCAGAACGGGAGAGTTATAGAGAGGTAATACTCACGCATCGGTTAGCTGAGTCCGTTCAAAGGATAAACCCATCCATCCCAAGCGCAGCCCAAGAAGAGGCCATTAAGGAAATCCAACGCATCCACTCCCCCGAGTTACTCACCAACAACGAAACCTTCCATCGCTTACTTACCGAGGGTATCAAGGTGGTTTACCAAAAGGATGGGCATCAACGGGGTGATTTGGTGTGGCTCATAGATTTCAATACACCTGAAAACAATGAGTTTGTCGTGGCCAATCAGTTCACAGTGGAAGAGGATAGCAATACCAAAAGACCCGATGTCATCTTGTTTGTCAATGGTCTTCCCTTGGTGGTTATTGAACTGAAAAATGCCGTTGATGAAAACGCTTCCATTCGTTCTGCGTATAAACAGATTGAGACCTATAAAGCCACCATTCCCTCCTTATTTACCTGCAACGCCTTCTGTATCATTTCAGATGGTCTGGACTCCAAAGCAGGCACCATCTCTTCCGATATTAGCCGGTATATGGCTTGGAAATCTGCAGATGGTAAAAGTGAGGCAGGGCATACCGATATCTCCATTGAAACCCTAATCAAGGGGATGCTCAACAAGTCCACTTTGTTGGATTTGGTAAGGCACTTCATCGTTTTTGAGAAGACGAGTAAAGAAGACCCCAAAACGGGAATCCGTACCATAAAAACCATCAAGAAACTAGCTGCCTACCATCAATATTATGCGGTAAACAGAGCCGTGGAGTCCACCCTCCGTGCCACGGGTATTGGTATAGAAAGCTCGCTGCCCATGGCTGCGGAGGACCCAATAAAGTATGGTGTTGCAGGGGTGAAAAGTCAACCTGTAGGCGACCGAAAAGGGGGTGTGGTATGGCACACCCAGGGCAGTGGAAAGTCCTTGTCAATGGTGTTTTTCACGGGTAAGGCCGTGTTGGCACTACATAACCCTACCATATTGGTAATCACCGATAGGAACGACTTAGACGACCAACTCTACGACACCTTTGCTTCCTCTACTCAATTGCTTCGTCAAGAACCGAAACAGGTAGAGAGTCGGGAGGACTTGAAGGAAAAACTCAAGGTGGCATCAGGTGGAGTTATCTTCACCACCATCCAAAAGTTTCAACCTGATGAGGGTAATGTGTACGAAACCCTTTCAACTCGTGAAAACATTGTGGTAATTGCCGATGAAGCCCACAGGACACAATACGGATTCCGAGCCAAGACCATAGATGAGAAAGATGATGACGGGCATGTGATTGGTAAGAAAATCGTGTATGGGTTTGCCAAATACATGCGTGATGCCTTGCCCAATGCCACATACATTGGGTTCACCGGTACACCTATCGAAAGTGATGATGTCAATACACCTGCCGTGTTTGGCAACTATATTGATGTATACGACATCGCTCAGGCGGTGGAAGATGGGGCAACGGTACCCATCTACTATGAAAGTCGACTTGCCAAGGTCAACCTCAGTGAAGAAGGCAAACGATTGGTAGAGGAATTGGATGAAGAACTCCAACAAGAGGATTTAACAGAAACCCAAAAAGCCAAAGCCAAGTGGACGCAGTTGGAAGCGTTGATTGGCAGTGAAAATAGGATAGCGAATGTCGCCAAGGATATCATCGAACATTTTGGTAGTCGTCAGGAGGTCTTTGACGGTAAAGGGATGATAGTATCGATGTCCAGAAGAATCGCTGCCGACCTCTATGAAGAAATTGTCAAAGTTCGTCCAGATTGGCATTCCCCTGATTTGAATAAAGGGGTGGTGAAAGTTGTAATGACTGCTTCTTCGTCAGATGGTCCTAAAATGCAGAAACACCATACCACCAAACAACAGCGTAGGGTGTTGGCAGACCGCATGAAGGACCCCAATGATGAATTGAAGTTGGTGATAGTGCGGGATATGTGGCTCACGGGTTTCGATGCACCAAGTATGCATACCCTGTATATCGATAAGCCCATGAAAGGGCACAACCTCATGCAGGCCATTGCTCGGGTAAATCGGGTGTATAAGGACAAACCTGGGGGCCTTGTGGTGGACTATTTAGGGATTGCCGCTGACCTGAAGAAAGCCCTGACCTTTTACTCCGATGCAGGTGGAAAGGGAGACCCTACCCAAGCCCAGGAACAGGCCGTTACTTTGATGTTAGAGAAGTTGGAGGTGGTGTCACAACTATTTCATGGCTTTCCCTATGAAACCTATTTCGAAGCCAATACCCGAGAGAAGTTGACAATGATTTTAGCGGCTGAAGACCACATTCTTGGACTGGAAGATGGGAAGAAACGATTCATCAATGGGGTAACCGCCCTATCGAAAGCATTCGCCATTGCCGTACCCCATGAACAAGCGATGGATTGTAAGGATGAGATTTCCTTCTTTCAAGCCGTAAAAGCACGACTGGCCAAGTTCGATTCTACAGGTTCTGGTAGGTCAGATGAGGAAATAGAAACCACCATCAGACAGGTAATTGATGCAGCGTTGGTATCGGATAAGGTGATTGACGTATTTGATGCGGCAGGTATTAAGAAACCTGATATCTCTGTTTTGTCGGAAGAGTTCTTGATGGAACTCAAAAACATGGAGCATAAGAATGTAGCCCTTGAAGTCCTGAAGAAACTCCTAAATGATGAGATAAAAGCCCGCTCCAAAACCAACTTGGTTCAGAGTAGGTCACTAAAAGAGATGTTGGAGAACTCCATTCAGAAGTACCATAATAAGATTCTTACTGCAGCTGAGGTGATGGAAGAACTCATCCGATTGAGTAAAGAAATAGTTGATTTAGACAGCGAGGCCAAACACATGGGTCTCAAAGATTATGAGTATGCCTTCTATACAGCAGTAGCGAGCAATGAGAGTGCCATCGAACTCATGCAGAAGGAAAAACTGAGGGAATTGGCTATTGTCCTCACGGAACGGGTACGGCAAAATGCCACCATCGATTGGACCATCAAGGAAAGTGTAAGAGCCAAACTAAAGGTCATCATCAAGCGTACACTCCGTCAATTTGGCTATCCACCTGACATGCAGAAGTTGGCCACAGATACCGTGTTACAACAGGCCGAGATGATTGCGAGTGAATTGCAGCATTGAGATTGGTCTCCTGTACTCAATACACAAACAACCCCTCCATATCATACAGGTCACCAACTTCCTCACGGGTGATATCCAAATAGATGCGGGTAATGGCTGTGGAGGAGTGATTGAAGAGTAGGGAGAGTTTAATTAGGGATGCTTCACTATAGTTGTTACGTCTCCAAACTTCTCGACCGAAGGTTTTTCGCCAAGTATGGGTGGAGATACGCTTTCCTCGTATTCCTGCTTTGGCAGCGTGAATCTTAATTTGTTTATTGATGGTTCGGATATGAAGTGGAATGACACTTCTACTCAATTGAGGTTTTTTCAGATGAGCATGAACCTCCATTAAGATGTTGTGGAGTTCTTCACCAATGGGTATCTCTCTTACCTTCTTTGTCTTTTTCTCCTTGATGGTGATTTTTCGTTTGTGGAGGATATCTCCCCAAGTAAGAGAAGAAAGGTCACTGAAACGAAGTGCAGTGGCTACACCCAAACGGACCATGATGTAGTAGGTCCATAATTGATTTTTGGAGAGGTACTTAAGGAGTTTGTTCAACTCATGTTCATCGAGATGCTGTGCTGCTTTAATCTTGGTTGTCATAGTTCCCTTTTTGGGGCTATGCTAACGCTTTTGGCACTAAATGCCGCATGAAATATCGCTTATTATTGATTATCAAGATTTTAGTGGTGCCACTTTCTATAAAAAGGGAACTTATTATTCGTTGTTTTATCAAAACAAAAATTTCTAAATGAATGGTTTACTTCAAGGTGATTCCAATTATTATTTGTGTGTCACGGGTCGGTTTAATACGGTTGGCGTGATAAATGTAAAGTGGTTACCAATGGGGGCGGACAAAGCCACGAATACCAGCACAAAGTCGGAAGGTAGTCCAAACGGGGAGTGAACTCCATAAGTCGCCGACAGACATCAGTTTTCACTGACACTGATGGACCCTCTCAAGCTAACAGGAATTATCGTTGGGGTTGGGGAGCGGGGTGTCAACCAAGTAAAAATTGGGGGGCACTACTCACGCTCCCAACTCATCAACAGTGAATTATTCTTTAGCCATTTCTTCAATTAAGCTTTACTATTCTGCTTGCCTATTTATCATTAGATAAAAGCAAGCATTATGATAGATAGAGCATCCATAAATGCCATTAGCAAGGCAACTGGCATTAGTATTAGGAAAACTGAAAAAGTAAGTAACAATAAAATATTCCTGCAAATAGCAGATGAAATCATTCCGCACTTTAACAGAGATGTGCTGATAAAGAGTGTTGTAAAGGTATTTCTTAGAGAAATGAATACCGTTGTCCAAACACCAAGGGGAGGCATACTGAAGATTCACGACTCTCTTGATTTTATATTCCTTGATGGTTCAGTAATCAGGTACTCATCAATGGGAAAAGATGGATTGGAGTTGACTCGGATTCAAGTAGATGAGCAGAGTCGGGGAATAGGAATGGGGACTGATATTATGGAGTTGACACTATCCATATTTGAGGAAGTGTTGGGGTATATCCCTCCCATAACCTTGGAATGTACGGGAGCGGTTGGCATCAAGCATACCTATGAGGAAACAGGATTGGATGCTCAGATTCGTTTTTTTCAGAAGTTTGGTTTTATCATTTGTGAATTAGATATCCATCATGGTTATGCGTTGATGAAGAGGCCCCGTGGGGGAAAGGGGGAGCCCCCCTTCCTCCGTATCCCCCGTCCTTCCCTCCCCCTTAAAGGATAAAACACCGATTAATCCCGTCAAAAACGCATAGTATGAAAACAATATATTACAACAGGCATGTAGCTACTACAAGAAATAAAGAAGAGCGACTTCAGATGCAATTATGCCAAGAAGGAATTACCTGTCCCATCTGTTCGGAGGTATTAGATAAGGCCATAAGAGAGGAATTCGAACTATGGACAGATGAGGAGTTCAGCGGGAGAGAAAACTATGTGATTTCTTTGGAGTGGTTGTTTCCCATCTCCTTTGTAGAAACAGACCCGCTATTTTTTGAAAACCTAGAAACCCGAGTTAAAAATTTTCTGGAAAAAAATAAGAGAATGAGGGGACTCTATCGAATGGACCTGCAACTGGATAGTGACTCCATTCAACTAACACTTTTACTGCTGGCACCTTATCCGTTTAGCTTAAAGGTATCCAAGGAAGCCATTGACGAGTGGTATAGCTTCTATCCAACAGAGGTATACTATCGAGATATGGAGTGGTTGGATAAGTATGAATTCTTTGCGTGGTCAGCACCATTCACCTATAAGAAGGAAGAAAAAGAATTCTTGAAATCGATGCGGGCTGACTCCCTATTAAAGGACAGGTTGCTGGAACGGATTGTAATATCGGAATAACTTATACCGGTATACAGAAATCCTTTTACTGAAATTCTCACTGGCATCCAATTTAGTGATGCTAAAACATTTAAGTCCAAGCTGACTCTCTTGTGGCCTTTTCATGCAGCCAAGATTTTCAATGACTACAATTGATTACTAATCTTTGAGCATATTAACTCTCTCTATCTTTCCGTTCTGCAGATAATTCTAGTTTTAGGCGAGCATTATCCAATATCTCCAGCAATTTTACTTTAAGGATATATTGTCCGGTCCTTACTTTGTTTGCTAAATACCGATTCTGAATGGCTGTAACCAATGCCGGCTTATTGGGTGTACTTGGATTCAATACGTATACAGAACGTTTCTCTTTCTTATTTCGGGGGACCTCTTTAAGTGAAACAGTAAGGCTTTGACCAATTTTGAGGTGTGGTTCATCATCTTCAATTTTTCCTTGTTTATAATCTGTGTAGGTAACATTAATTTGTAACGGCCAAAAAAACTCCAATGACTCCCTGATATATTCCCTTTTCCCAAACCAGACTATAATTGATATTATTATCAGCATGGCATTTATTAGAAAATGCTGAAATCGGATGAATAATAACAGGGTGAAGTCATTTTCAAAATATACCATTATGCCAACTAAATTAAATATTATTACTACTACAAGGCCTGCGAGTAATTGATTAAAGAATTGGAGCGTGTAACCATCTTCGTCAATACACCCATTTTTTAACAGACTATTTGACTGAATGAATAATGGCATATGAGATTCAAATATGGAAATCAGTGCCCAAGGTGAACCAACAATTATGATTATTATGATTGAAATACCCACAATAATTTCAAAAGAGCCAGTTGCTAAATCAGCACGATTAGATATCCAATTAGGTAATATGCGAATTAGAAATTCCATAAACCAATAAGAGATTGATGCCGCAATAATTAATTTAAGTATGACTCTACTATATCCCGAACTCAAAAATTCAATATTTTTTCTCACTTCTATTTTTTGACTTTACATTATTGCATAAGAATTACAATCACAATATAGAGACTTAGTGTTTATATTACCCGCTAAGCTACATTAAATGCGCCTAAAGCATAAACGCCAATCATATCGATAGTAGTATTGATTACATAATTGCTAGGGAAGGTAAAAGGTTTTAGTCCAAACCCAAACAAGTATTAACCCTCCATAATTACCCCAATTTGCTGGAATACACCACTAGTGATTTTTGATTATTACCCTCAGAACGGGGATTTTGGTCCGAAAGGGAGGGACCCCTCGCGCGCACGTACATCATATATAGAAAACATCAAGTGGCCGCTTCTACTCAATTGAGGTTTTTTGAATGGGAAAAACTTACCTTTGACCTTTAATCAAGTAAAGGAGGGTAAAATGATTTTCTTTTTATTGAATCAAGGGCCAATATCCAAAGATGAGTACATCGCACTCAAAGCAAAGCGTGAAGAGTTAAGAAATCAAATAGAATCACTCATAACTTCGTTGCGACTGACTGAAAGTCGGTTTGAGTTACTGGACGCCATTTATAACCCTAAAATCAATATCGTAGAGGTCAATAACAAGAGTATGGGGCATCGATACATTGGTCGTTTCAGCATCTCTGATATTGAAGGCAAGCGTCAGCGATTTACGGTATCTGTCGCAAATGCAGATGATTATCCGGATAAGGATGACCCAAAGTTGTTGGAATTAGCCAAAGAGAAAGCCCTTGATATGTTGAAGCGGAAGTTTTCTGATTTATTCGCAAAAACCTAATTTACCTATTGCAGGGGAAAAAAAGGTAATTTATCTTTGCCTTGTTGATGGGCAAAACATCAACAGTCGATAACCTAGGGACCGACTAACAACCCTTCCCTACCTCGATTCGGCGGAGAGCTAACCGAAGTTTTTCAACTTCTAATTCGGTTAGCCATGCAATACATCACAATCACCCATCTTCGCCAAAATCCACTGACACCCACCCTTTATTTGGTAGATGCTAGCTTCGAGCGTCTCGTACAATCAATCTCTCTCTTTGGGGTGCTGGAACCCCTCATCGTATTTCCTATTTCAAACGAGCCGGGGTACTACCAAGTAGTATCAGGTAACCGCAGATTGAATGCGGCCAAAGAACTTGGACTGACCGAGGTTCCTTGCACCTTTATTGAACCCGTTGACATCACCAAGGCTCGTGTGAGTGCCCACCAAGAATATCGCATTAAGCTACCCTCTGATATCATTCGTGAATTGCGGATTTTGGATGAGGAGTTTGGCCTTCGTCAAGGGGTGCGAAATCTTCACCCAAGGGTAGAGGAGGCTCGCGACTATAAGAAAAAGTTGGTAAAGGACCATAAAAAGTCCAACATCGACCGTCTGCGTCAATATGATAAGAAGGTTCGTCAGTTAGTGGGCGATGACACGGAAGAGTACCAGAAGTACATGGAGAACCTCGATGTGTCAGGAAATATCAGTGGTTCCTTGAATAAGGTAACCGCTGAGCTGGAGAAGTTACAGAATGAAGTGATTGCAGACAATCTCACTATCGTTCAGGGAGCAGGGTATACCATCCACAAGGGTTCCTGTGATAACATGACAGAAGTAGCAGATGGAACCGTGGCTACGATTGTCACGTCACCACCATACTTCCAACTCCGTGAATACCACAACGGTATCGAAAAGTCTGACCAGTTGGGTCAGGAGGAGACCGTAGAGGAGTTCGTAGAGAAATTGGCTCGTGTATTCGATGAGGCCAAGCGAGTACTTAAGCACGATGGTTCCCTCTTTGTCAACATTGCTGACAACGTTCAAGGAGGACGCAAACTGGGTGTTCCTTACAAGTTTGTCAGTGCCATGATAGAAAGAGGTTGGATACTGAATGACACCATCATTTGGAGTAAGGTTAACCCAGTGTACCAGTCCCACAAGCGGACGGTCGCCTCACATGAGTATATCTACCACTTTGTAAAGACGGTTGAGTTCTACTACGACCGCTCATGGATTAAAGACTGGAACTTTAACCCACATCGTCTCACTTATGGTAACCCAAAGGGTCAACCCGCCCTTCGGTCTAACTGGACGTTTGACGGACATACACTGACTACACCCGTACCTAATAACCACGACTTACGTGTGGTTTGCAAGGAACACGGGATGTCACTCTCTCACAGTGCCACGTTCCCGAAGCAGATTCCTTTGGTAGCTATTCTGTGTACCTCCAGACCAGGGGACTTGGTAGTGGACATGTTCTCAGGAACAGGTACAACAGGGCAGGTAGCTGTGGAGCAAAACCGAGAGTACGTAGGCTTCGAGTTGAGCTCAGTATACCTGAAGTTCAGTGAACTACGGATGAACAACACGACAGAAACAAATTCATTAGCCGCTTAAAACCACGTATCATGATTAGCAAATACAAAAGAGAATTTGCGGAAACGCTCATTGGTCATATACTTGACAGACGTGCCTCGTGTGAACTGCAGGGACGTGTACGAAATACGACTATCCGAATTGAGTACACTGTATATACTTACAACATTGGTGCTGCCTATTTGGTGGTCACCTTTAACAATCGAGATGAGGGAACGACCCGTAGGTTCTCCTATCAGACATCTGAACCAAAGTACACCATAGTAAAGTACATCTGTAACCATGTAAAGAAACCCACATTGGAGCAAGCAATTGCTCGATATGATGGACTGATTTTTAACCAATAAATAGGAGGATAGACAACCATGAAGAAGAGAAACATCATCGAGAACCTATATCGGTTTATCATCGAGAACCAGGTGGTATCCACCTTGGAGGGAAGAGAAGGAACCCTAATTATCATTCCTTACACAGAGAGTGGACGGAACTATGAAACCGGTATCACCATCAAGTACTCTGATGGGTTTAATGACATCACCCGTCAGTTTTACTTCCCGGATACCATGGAGGAGGAGTTCATTCGGTATATCAACAGACATGTAATAAAGGGTGAACTACAGAGAGAGTGGACCCGATTAAACACACCACAACAGTTAGGAATGACGGGATAATCCGTCAATTCCTTGACTATGTGAAACGATTCACTTATACCTTAACAAAACACAATTATGACAACACCTAAACAATCAACTGTAATCTACTCTCAATCATTCACGGATCTGGATGTAGTAACCCTCATTGTGGAGGTATTCGAGAACGAGGGTTTACTTACCCTAAGTGAGAGGAAAGGACTAATCAATCAGTTTACAACCGTGTACAACTACTTTAAGGAGGTCTACGGACCTCATTTGGTTACCATCTACAACGGTATCCATGACAAGGACGAAATCTATCTGGAGGACTTAGAATGGATGTTCAAAGATGGATATGATGTAAACAGAATCGTTCATGACCTACGACAGTTGGTCTACTGACTCACCGACCAGAATGTAATTGATATCCGGTTAAAGGAAATACGGATTGATTGAAACCCTCTATGTTGACATAGGGGGTTTTTTGTTGGTGGATTTACATCTTGATATACTTCTCGATAGACTATTTGAAACAGGTGTTCTTCTGAAATTCTTTTCAAGAGGGATACTATTTCTTACGTCTCACAATCTCCTCGGCCTGTCGTTCTACTTCCTCATCAGTCAATCGTTTCCCCTCTCTCAAGTAATTTTTAAGTTCATTCATTGAAAAATAGAGTCGTCTACCCCTCTTCATGTGGGGGATTTCTGCTCTATTTACTTTGGTGTAAATCGTTGACTTTCGGAGTCCAAGCAACTCCATGGCTTGTTCTACATTGAGTATCGCATCTTCCTCTTTTGATTCACGTACAGCCACCTCAGCCAGTTGTTTTACTTCCTGTTCCAATTTGGAAATCTTCTCACTCATTTGCTGAAACAAAGCCATCACTATACCAGGATTTAATCCGAGTGAGGAATTGACATCCAACATCTCGACCATCTGCTTATTAAATCCTGCTGAATAATTGAACTGAGGGTTTCCTGACTCAAGACCAGCTTTTTCTATTTTGTGATTGACCACCTCAAGTAGTCGAACGGATTCCAATTGCTCAAATAAGGAGATATTTCCCTTCTTTACTTTCAAGGTGCTTATTCGGAATTCAGGTTCACCTTTCGCCTTGGGTATGGTTATCGTGTAAGCAGTTGAGAACTGGAACTCATCCCCTAGATGTCTATTCTTCGAGGACTTTGAAATAATGATTGACTGTGTGGTTTCTTCCACAGAGGCATCTTTACCAAAAGTATGTTTCAGTATGCTGATTATATCCTTCATTTCTTGAAGTTTATCGCTGTTGCCGCCTTTTCTCTCACCTCATCCATCACATTGGTATAAATCTGTGTGGTTTTCACATTTTTATGTCCTAACATTTTTGAAACGGTGTAAATATCCACCTTTCCTACAGATAAGAGCAAGGTGGCATAGGTATGCCTGAAACAATGGAAGGTGATTTTTTTATTGATACCTGCCCGATGTACCCAATCCTGAATAAGTTTATTGTTGTGGGCGGAATAGGTCAACTTTGGGAATACCTTGTTATCGGGTTCCCCTCTTTGTCCCAATATTTCCCGTGCATCCCTACTGATGGGGTGAAAGTCAAAGGAATTGGTCTTTTTATGCTTGAATCTAATCTTAGACACTTCGTTCCCAGTATCAATAATATTCTTCCACTTCAATCCTTTTATGTCAGAAAACCGTAGCCCCGTATGAATAGAGAACAGAGACGCACGTCTCAATAGGTCATTTTTAAAGGGTGTAGCTTCCAATGCATGATATTCCTCCAGCGTTAGAAACTCCCTTAAAGTCCTTTCTTCACGAATAGGGTCAACCTGACTCCTTACATCCTTTTCCAAATACTCATTGGTATAGGCATATCGCAACACAGCTCTGAACTTATTAAAGTAGGAAAGTGCAGAGTTAATGGATAGAGAACGTCCTGCCTTTCTAGCATTCATAGGGTCTAGCAAATAATCCCGGTACTCGTTAGCAAAAGAAGCAGTAATGTTTCGGCACGATATGGAATCCCCTGCAAATTCCCTGAAATAATGTAAGGATGAGGTCCATGCGCCGTATAACCCTTTTTGCCTTTTGTCTGCTAATTGCTCGTATAAGTGAATGAAGTCGCTGTCATATTTCTCAAACTTTTTTAACTGTGCGGATTCATGTTGGTTATAGACCTCTGGTTTTTGAAGTTCATTCTCCCTTTTAAATCGAATTTGTTCGGCTATTCTGAGTGTTTGGGTGTTATTGTTCTTTTCCAATGCAGTCCGTGGATTCTCTGCAATGTACATCCCAAGGAACTCTCTTCGGGTTTTCTTCCCTTCCTTGTTTCTTACCGGAGGGTAATAGTCAAGGTATAAGCTCAACCGACCCTTAGAGATTGATTTTTGGCGAAGCGTGACTTTCGATGGTTTCATGATTGCACTCTTGATTGGAATATCCGTGTAATATCATCCTGACGGAATTTAGTCCTTCCGCCCATTTTAACAATGGGAATATCTCCATTGCTTATCATTCTATATATGGTGGCTCTACTGATACCCAAAATTTGACCCAGCTCTTTCACATCAAGAAACGGTTTTTCCTTCAGGATGTCATTTCGCATCTTGATAACTGATAATTGGTCCTCGTGCACCTCCTTTACCTTTTCTTTCATCTTCCTCAACTTGTAATTTCTTGAGGCACATCGATGGGAGCAAAACTGGGTTACCGTTGTTTTAGCGATAAAGGACTGCCCGCAATGGACACACTCCTTTGGTATGGATAAATTACTGCTCATAGTGTATCATAGCATCTCATGTCGTCTCAAAATGTCTCAAATAAGCGAAAATACACCACCCTTATCAAGGACAAAATCCAAATATGAGTTTAAGGTACAAATAAGATACAAAAATGTGGCAAATCACCTGGATTTTTAGCAAAGTAAAGGGTAGATTGTACCTCCGAAAACACCCGTAAAAACGAGCATATCTCTTACTACACTTGGATTTGAGACTGGTTGAGTTTGCGAGTACTATTTCCCAATACAAAACTTACTAAAAATATTCCCCAATAAATCATCTGTGGTGATGTCGCCGG
>CAYYHM010000026.1:0-2719 GCA_964471795.1 uncultured Chitinophagales bacterium
ACCTGTTCCAATTCCTCTCGTACGGACTTCTCGATGTTGGACACCGTAACCGGCTCGCCCCTCATCTGCAGCTTCTCGCTGGGTGTGGTGGCTTCCGGTACGATAATCCAAAGGATGACATAGATGAGCACCCCGGTTCCCCAGAAAAATATGAACAAAATGAACATCAGTCGCAGCCAGATGACATCAATGTTGAAGTAGGCTGCCAGTCCACTGGCAACACCACCCACCAGCTTGTCGTCCGGATTTTTATAAAGCCGTCTGCCGAAGGAGTGTGAGGTCCTGTCGCTGCTTCCTGTGGTAGTAGACCCCTCACCGGCTACATCGTCAAAATCCTCCGGCTTGCCCATGGCCTGAATCACAGCATCTACGTCACTGTTATTCACTATCTGGCGCTTTTCTCCAAGTCTGTCCTGCAACAGCTCGGCAATGCGGGCCTCAATATCTTCCATTATGTCGGCAGATGTGTCTGTTTGCCGGAAATAGGTGCGCAGACGATCCAGGTACTGATGCAGTTTTTGATAGGCATCTTCATCGATGTGGAAGATCAATCCTCCAATGTTGGCGTGAACGGTCTTATTCATGATTGTTTGGTTGTATGGTTTGGGTAATAGCTGATACGCTTTCTACTAGGTTTTGCCACGTAACCCGCAGCTCCTGCAGGTACATGCGGCCCGTTTCTGTCAGTTTATAATATTTCCGCGGAGGCCCTGTTTTGGATTCTACCCATGAGTAATCCAACAACCCCCCTTTCATGAGGCGGCTGAGCAATGGATACAGGGTGCCTTCCACCACGATGAGCTCTGCATCTTTCATCCGGGCAATGATGTCGGAGGGATATATCTCCCTGTCTGCATCAATAATGCCCAATATGCACAGCTCCAGTATACCTTTGCGTAATTGTGCTTTGGAGTTTTCGAGATTCATGATGTAAAGGTATGGCGATAAAAGGTATCTTGCAATGCAAGGTACTATATAGACACACTAATTAACCTGATTTAACAAACCGGTCCTGTCGGCAAAGCCACACAATGATTGCTACCATCGATAATTCCTCGCACCGCAGATGTAGCGTAGGAATACAGCCTTCTTCTATCATAATCTAAATTCATCTGCCCATCATCTACTCTTAGCAGACATATTTGTATTTTTAAAATTGAACCTAAAAACCTTTCATCATGGGACTCATGAAAGAATTCAAGGCCTTCGCCATGCGGGGCAATGTGGTAGATCTGGCTGTTGCCGTAATCATAGGTGGTGCTTTCGGTAAGATCGTTTCCTCGTTTGTGGCAGACATCATCATGCCGCCACTTGGAATCTTATTAGGCGGTGTTGACTTTACCGACTTGAAGATTACCTTGAAGGCAGCCAGTGATGCCATTATGGAAGGTGAAACAGTTATTCGGGAAGCTACTGCTGCCGTTACCCTGAATTATGGTGTCTTCCTGCAACATGTTGTTGACTTCCTGATCATCGCTTTTGCCATCTTCATGGCCATAAAAGCCATGAACAGCCTGAAAAAGAAGAAAGAGGAAGAACCGGCAGCACCGCCGGCACCCAGCAAAGAGGAACAACTGCTTACAGAGATCCGGGACTTGCTGAAGAACAAATCGTAATCCAACCAACTACGCACTACACAACCGTGCTCCATCAACTGCACTGATCCGTCTTTGCGCCACCTGATTGTGCGCATAATCTTGCAGTCAGTCAAACCTAATCCCTATGAGATGTCTATCCGCCCTTTTTCTGTTGCTCACCTCAGTCTGCTCTCTCCAGGCGCAGGATACTACTGCATTCAAAGCCGGTGGTACGGCCCAGCTCAACTTTTCACAGGCCTCCTTCGTCAATTGGTCTGCCGGTGGTGAAAACAACATTGCCGTTGCCGGACAGCTCGACTTGTTTTCTGAACACACCGGCAGCAAACATCTGTGGCGCACCGACCTACGCCTTGCCTTTGGTCAGTTGCGCACAGCCAGCCAGCTGCGCAAAAGTGATGACATCATACAGCTGATCTCGAACTATAAGCGGGCAGTAAACGGCAAGTTCTCTTATAACACCACCATTGACTTCCGATCGCAATTTGCTGCCGGCTATAAGTATCCGGACGACTCCACCATGATATCCAACTTTCTGGCTCCCGCCTTCCTGGTGGCGTCTACAGGTATGGAATACCGGCCGGCTTCGTTCATCAGCGTGTACCTGTCGCCACTGGCCGGCAAGTTCACCTACGTGCGACCTGTGGACGGCATCCGACCGGAGAGTTTCGGGGTAGCGGAAGGGCAGCATTTCCGCGCTGAGCTGGGCGCCACCTTCCGCGCCAGCATCAACAAGGACATCATGGAAAACGTGACACTGGTCAGCGACCTCGAATTGTTTTCCAATTACCTGAATGAGCCACAGAACATCGACGTAAACTGGTTGGTGAAATTCAACTTCAAGATCAACAAGTTTCTGGCTGCCGGTCTCACCACACAATTGCTGTATGACCACGACATCCTGATTCCCAAAACCAATGATGCCGGCGAGACTTACCTGGGCAGGGGCACACAATTCAGGCAGGTGCTGAACATCGGCATCAACTATACTTTCTGACCGCTATACCTTGTTGGTTAACAAAATTTAACCGCGACTAAACTTTTATTGGTGTAACACCCTTTCTGTTACTGCTACATTTGGTCACCGGTAAAAATGATTCATTTATGGACATGACCTCAACTAC
>CAYYHM010000026.1:2819-28142 GCA_964471795.1 uncultured Chitinophagales bacterium
GCGGATGTCATCGGCACCATGATATACAGCCCTGCCGACAATCGGTTTCTCGTGAAGAAGGGACCTGTGTTTGCCAACTTCATACTGGCAGATGAAATCAACCGTGCTCCCGCAAAAGTGCAAAGTGCCCTGCTGGAGGCCATGCAGGAAAGACAAGTTACCATCGGTGAGGAAAGCTTCCGATTGGAGGAGCCCTTTTTGGTGCTGGCCACACAAAACCCGATAGAGCAGGAAGGCACCTATCCGCTTCCGGAGGCACAGGTAGACCGCTTCATGCTGAAGGTGGTGATTACCTACCCCAAGCGGGAGGAAGAAAGGCTTATCATCCGCCAAAATCTACAGACTGTTGCACATAAGATACAGGCCGTGGTAAAGACCGACACCATACTTCGCGCCCGAAATCTGGTGAAAGAGGTATACATGGATGAAAAGATCGAGAACTACATCCTCGACATTGTGGCGGCAACCCGTCAGCCTGATGCCTACAAGCTGCCGCAGCTGGTTCCATTGATTGCCTTCGGCGGGTCACCACGAGCCAGCATCAGCCTGGCGATGGCTGCCAAGGCCTATGCCTTTATCAAACACCGCGGTTATGTGATACCGGAAGACGTGCGAGCCGTTTGCTATGATGTGTTGCGCCACCGCATTGGCGTCACCTATGAGGCCGAGGCCGAACAAATCACCGCCGAACAAATCATCAGCGACATCCTGAATAAGGTGGAAGTACCATAAGGCCACCGGCCGACAAGGTATTGCCCGCAAAACAGCCATACCGATATGGATACCAAGGAACTGCTGAAGAAAGTACGAAAGATAGAGATCAAGACGAAGGGACTGTCCAACCACATCTTTTCGGGTGAGTACCACAGTGCCTTCAAAGGTCGTGGTATGTCTTTCAGCGAGGTGCGTGAGTATCAATATGGCGACGATGTACGCTCCATCGACTGGAACGTGACGGCTCGTTTCAATCACCCCTTTGTAAAGGTGTTTGAAGAAGAACGGGAGCTCACGGTAGTGCTGCTCATAGACATCAGCCGCTCGGCGCTCTTCGGCAGCCGCACCCAATTCAAGCAGGAAATCATTGCCGAAATCGCTGCGGTCCTGGCGTTCTCTGCTATTCAGAACAACGACAAAGTAGGCGCCATCCTGTTTTCCGACCGGGTTGAACAATACATCCCACCCAAGAAAGGGCGTCATCATATCCTGCGCATCATCCGCGAGTTGATTGACACGGACTGTGCCGGAACGGGCACGGATATGGCTGAGGCGATCCGGTTCTTTCAGCAGGTAACCAAGAAAAGAAGTATTGCCTTTCTATTGAGTGATTTCCTGTGCGATGGCTATGAAAAGGAGCTGCACATGGCTGCGCGCCGCCACGACATGGTTGGCATACAGGTGTACGACTTGCGTGACAAGGAGCTGCCCCCCGTTGGCTTGCTGCGTGCTG
The DNA here is from genome assembly GCA_964471795.1 of uncultured Chitinophagales bacterium. Taxonomy (GTDB): domain Bacteria; phylum Bacteroidota; class Bacteroidia; order Chitinophagales; family S012-47; genus CAJXXO01. Next base: position 4,267 of record CAYYHM010000026.1, read on the forward strand.
TTGATGCGGAGACAGGTAATCCGTTGTGGATCGATACCTCCTCAGCCCGTACCCGGCAACTACATCTGCAACAGTTCTACCGGTGGCAGCAATATATGTCCGCAGCTTTCCTCACCTGTGGCAAGGAACAAATCAGCATTCAATCCGGGCAATCGTACATCACCCCATTGATGAACCTGTTCAAAAGGAGGGAAAGCAGATGAGGTGGTTACTGATCATCTTTGTGGGCTACACTTCCTGGATGGCCGCGCAGGATAAGGTGTTCGAGGTGAATGCCTCCCTGGACACCGCACACATCCGGCTGGGCGAACCCATCACCCTGTCGCTGTCTGTTGTGGCAGACACGGCAGGCTCCATTGAGTGGCCCGCATTTACCGACAGGATACAGGCGTTCTACGTGATTGCCCGTTTAGACGACCAAATAGACCAAAGTGGCGAGCGGAGCACTACCACACGCAGTTGGCAGATTACCGCCTTCGATACCGGATTTGTGGTGTTGGAACCCATTGCTGTCGGTTACTATCAACGGGGTGCTGCTGCTACAGATTCCTTGTTTACTGAGCCACAACTGGTGCGTGTAGATTTTGTGCCTGTGGACACATCGGCCACCTTCAAGCCCATAAAGGCACCCCTGAATGTACCGCTGACCTGGCGCGATTACCTGCCCTATATCCTTGGCGGCATCGCCTTACTGGCTATCGGCATCGGTTTGTGGTGGTGGTGGAAGAAACGCAAAAAGCCGGCTGCGCCTGTGCCACAATCGGTTGCCCCTGAAGTATCGCCCCTCGAAGAGGCGCTGGCATCGCTGTTGGCCCTTGAGAAGGAAGCACTTTGGCAACGTGGAAACGTAAAGGAGTACCATGTGCGGCTTACCGACATTGTACGGGTATACATCGAAAAACGGTTTCACGTGGATGCGCTGGAGCAAACCACCGATGAGGTGTTGTATGCCTTCCGCACCATACCGATTGCCCGCGAACAGGTGGGCTACCTGCAAACCATCCTGCAACGCGCCGACCTGGCCAAGTTTGCCCGCTTTGAGCCACTCCCCGAACACAATGAGGAAAGCCTGCGATTGGCCAGACAATTCGTGACACAGACACAACCCGCCGACACGCTATGATGCCGACATGGAGTCATATCACTTTTCAGCACCCGGCACTATTGTGGCTCTGGCTGGCCATACCCTTGTTGGTTGTGTGGTATGTGTGGCATATCAGAAAGCGATGGCCAACCCTCATGCTATCGAGCACGCAGGTGCTGCAAGCCATGGGTGGCGCCTGGCGAGGCAAGGCACTCCACGTGTTGTTTGCGTTGCGTATGGCTGCACTGGCGTTGTTGATTGCTGCGCTGGCGAGGCCGGTGCTAACCAACTATGAGTCGCTGGTGGAGACAGAGGGCATCGACATGGTGATCGCCTTCGACATATCCAGCTCCATGCTGGCGCGCGATTTTCAGCCCAACCGGCTGGAGGCGGCCAAGGCCGTAGCTGCCGACTTCATCGACAGTCGCCCCAACGACCGCATCGGACTGGTAGTGTTTGGCGGTGAAGCGTTTACACAATGCCCCATCACCATTGACCACGACATCCTGAAAACCTTCCTGAGCGACATGCGCTCCGGACTGCTGAAAGATGGGACGGCGATAGGCTCGGGATTAGGTGTGGCGGTAAACCGGCTTAAGGAAAGCGAAGTAACCAGCAAGGTGGTGATATTGCTGACGGACGGCGTGAACAACTCCGGAGCTACCGACCCGTCTACTGCCGCACAGCTGGCACGGCAATTCAACATCCGTGTCTACACCATCGGTGTGGGCAAACAAGGGCAGGCCTATGCGCCCGTAGGCGTATATCCGGATGGTAGCTTTGCCTATGACTACGTGGAAGTAGAAATCGATGAAGACCTGATGCGGCAGATTGCCGACCAAACCGGTGGCACTTATTTCCGCGCTACCGACAATGCCAGCCTGCAGGCGGTATATGCAGAAATCGATGAGATGGAAAAATCGCGGGTGCGTGTAAGCACGCTGCCCCGTCCTGTCGACTTGTTCCTGTTCCCGCTGTTGATGGCACTCGGGCTGCTGTCCATCGAATTGTTGTCACGTATTACCTGGATGCGCACCCTTACCTGACCATGGAAGAGCTTCGGTTTGCACATATCGACTTGTTGTATGCACTGCTGGCGGTGCCTGTGCTGGTTGTTGCCGGTTGGTGGATTCGCCGTGCCAGGCGCCGTGCCCTGCAACGCTGGGGTGATGCCACCACCTTATCGGCCATGATGCCCGCCTATTCAGGCAGTCGTACCCTATTGAAATGGGCCTTTGTAGTGTCCGCCTGGGCACTGCTGATCGTTACGGCGGCCAACCCGCTGATTGGCCAGCAGCAGCAAGAGGTAACCCGCGAAGGCATCGACATCATTGTAGCCCTTGATGTGTCCAACAGCATGCTGGCAGAAGACCTGGCGCCCAACCGCCTGGAGCGCGCCCGCCAGTTCATCTCCCGCTTCATCGACCGCCTACGCAACGACCGCATCGGACTCATCATCTTCGCCGGCAATGCCTATCTGCAGATGCCGCTCACCACGGATCACGGTGCCGCCAAAGTGTTCCTGCGCACCATTTCTACCGACCAGGTGCCCACGCAAGGCACAGCGCTGGCTTCCAGCATACAGCTGGCCGAAGAAGCATTCACCCGCAGCGAGTCTACCGGTAAGGCACTCATCATCCTGTCTGATGGAGAAGATCATGAGGAGGGACTAGAGGAAGCCGCAGAAACAGCCGCAGCCAACGGGCTTACCATTTATACCATCGGCATTGGTACGCCAAAGGGTACGCCAATCCCCGATTTTGTCAATGGCATCAGAAGGGGTTTCAAGAAAGACAATAGCGGCAATACCGTGCTGACACGACTGAATGAAACCGTCCTTAACAAGCTGGCGATCAGCGGTGGAGGTATCTACTTCAACCTTACAGGATCCACCGACCAACTCAACACCCTGATGAACCACTTGGATGGGCTGGAGAAATCTGCCATGGGAACCATAGACACAGACAACTATGTTTCGTACTATCAATTGCCGCTGGCGCTAGCCTTGCTACTTTTACTGTTGGACAGTCTGCTGGGCAGACATAAAAACCGATTCTGGCAACGTTTGATGAACAGGCAGACCACATGAAAACCATACTCGTCATACTGGCTATCCTTTGTTTACCGCCATTGTTTGGACAGTCGGCGAATCAGTCTGTTCGCCAGGGCTACAAAGCGTTTCTGGAAGGACGGCACACCGAAGCGGCAGAGTGGTTCAGGAAAGCCGGCGAGGACGAGCCGGGTTCGTTCATCCCCTTGTTCAACGAAGGCGGCGCCTGGTACGAAACCGACTCGCTGGAGCTGGCACAGGAAGCATTCCAGACAGCACTGGCACGCGCTGCCACCCCTCAACAAAAGGCCAGCGCTTACCACAACCTGGGCAATGTGCTCCTCAAAAACCAACAATATCAGGAAAGTATCGAGGCGTTCCGTCAGTCGCTGCTGCACAACCCTTACGACGAGGACACCCGCTACAACCTGGCCTGGGCCATGAGTAAACTGCAACAGCAACAACAACAGTCACAAGATCAGGATCAGGAGGAGGAGCAGCAGGAACAGGACGACCAACAGGAGCAGCAAGACCAACAGCAGTCGGAACAGGACAAGCAGCAGGAACAATCTGACAACAGCCAGCAACAGCAATCGTCAGCACAACCTCAAATGTCGCAGCAGCAAATGGAGCAACTGCTGAAGGCGCTGGAGCAGGAAGAACAAAAGATACAGCAACGGCTGGGCAAGAAGGAGACAGGCACCCCTTCCAAAAAAGAAAAAGACTGGTAATGGCAAGATGGTGGTTTATAGCGACTATGCTACTGGTGCCGCTGCTGATGTCGGCACAGGAGGCTTCATTCTATGCGGAAGTAGACAGGAATACGGTGCCGGTCGACGGACGGATCCGGTTGGATATCGTCTTCGAAAATGGCAGCTTCACCGACTTCGTGCAGCCCGCCTTCGCCGACTTCAACATATTGAACACCTCACAATCCAGCTCCACCAGCATCAACATCATCAACGGAAAGCAGCAGACGGTGCGCAAAACCACCCGTACATACCTGCTGCAGCCACGAAGCACCGGCACCAAAACCATCGAGGCCGCTACAGCACGGCTGGATGGTTATGTGGTGGAAACCAAGCCCATCACCATAACCGTTACGGCTGCCGGCAGCAGCTCGGGTGGTGGGCAGGGCAATGTGCCCAACCCATCTGCCAACAGGGATGTGTTCCTGCAGGTATTTGCCAACAAATCCAAAGCCTTTGTAGGAGAGCAGGTGTTGGTCAGCTACAAGCTGTTTACACGCCAGAGCATCAACAACTATCAGGAGCCCATGGGCTCATTTCCGGGCTGTTGGAAGCAGGACATCTCCATCAAGAATCCGGTGGTAAATCGTGAAGTAATCAACGGCATCACCTACCGTACGGCCATCATCAAGCAGGTTATCTTGTTCCCGCAACAAGCCGGAACGCTATCCATTCCTGCAGCCGAAATGACGGCTGATGTAGAATATGGATTCTTCAGTACACGCAGAATCACCCTTACAGGCAACAGCCTCACCATTGAAGTTAAGCCGCTACCAACGCCTGCACCTGCCGATTTTTCAGGCACTACCGGCCAGCTTACCCTGGCATCCACCCTTACCTCATCCACTGTCGCCGTTGACGAGCCGATTACGCTGAACATCACCGTAAAGGGGGTTGCGAACATGGATTTGGTTTCCCTGCCGACCCTTGAGCTGACCAGCGAATTTGAGCTGTACGAACCGAAAGTTAGCGTACAAAGCAACACCAATGGCGGCGTGATGAGTGGAAGCAAGAGCTATGAGTACCTCATCATTCCCCGGCAACCGGGCACCTACAAGATCAACCCGCTGACGTTTTCGTATTTCGATGCTGACAAAGGCAGCTATCAGTCTGTACAAACCGAAGGGTATGAAATAACCGTGACAGGTGAAGCCACCACCGCCGGCGGTGGCACGGTTACAGGCATCAGCAAGGAAGACATAGCCCTGCTGGATGAAGATATTCGCTACCTGATGACCGACTTCAGGTCGGATGGATTGGCTTGGTACGTTTTCCCGCGTACAGGGTTTTGGCTGATAGTCGGCACACCCTTCCTGCTGGTAATGCTGATAGCGGCATGGGTGGCACTGCGGCGCGAGACAGATACCCGCACCAAACGCCAAAGGCAGGCGCTGGCGGTAGCCAGAAAATCCATCGGACTGGCTGCACAACTGTTGCAGCAGGGTCAGCAAAAAGAGGGGTACGGCAAGCTGCAGCAAGCCCTGTGGGGCTATGTGGCTGACCGCCTGTTGCTGCCGGCACAGGATCTCACAAAAGAGCATGTGCAGGCCGTTCTGGTGCAACACCATGTTGCCGCCGATACAGCAGGTACACTATTGCAATTGATAGATACAGCAGAGATGGCTGTGTATGCACCCATTGCAGCTACCGACGACAAATCCCTTACCGACAGATGCCTCGACACACTTACCACCATCGATAAAACCCTGACGATATGAAACAGCTGCTGATGATTGCGGTTGCCTGTTGGTCAGGACTGCTGGCAACTGCTCAGGATAACAATTGGGCACAACAGGCGCGGTCATACTATGACGCCGGAGAATACGCTGCTGCTGCCGCCATGTATGATTCGGTGATGGAAGGCGGCACTGAGTCTGCTGCACTGCATTATAATCTGGGGAATTGCTACTATCGCCTGGGGCAAACGGGCGCCAGCATTCTGCAATATGAAAAGGCACTGCGCCTGGATCCCGACAATGCAGACATCCTGTTCAATCTCCGATTGGCCAACCTGCGCATCACCGATCGGGTTGCTGCCCCACAGCCTACCCTAATCGGTGCCGGCTGGCAGCGCTTGTTGCTATGGCTGTCGTTGCGTGGTTGGAGCCTCAGCGCCATCATCATGCTGACCATCAGCGCCCTGTTGCTGGGCTGGTTTGTGTATCGGTGGAAAAGGCAACCCATGCCCGCCGTCTTTGTCGGTGCGTTGGCCACCCTGCTCATCGGCCTGCTGTTGGTGGTGATGGCCTGGCAACGATATCTACTGACGCATCCCGCCAATGATGAGGCGATAGTGCTGTCGCCGAACGTATACGTGAAAGCATCCCCTGATGACGGGTCCACAGACCTGTTCATCTTGCACGAGGGGATAAAGGTTACCGTGGAACAGCAAGAGGGAGAATGGATGCGCATTGCCGTAGAGGGCGACAAGGTGGGATGGGTGCCGGCACAAGCCGTGGGCATCATTTAATACCTTTGCATCTTATCCACTGCTTACAGATGAGACCACAAACCGTATGGCTTGCCGCCATGCTACACATCACGCTGATAGCTACGGCACAAAATCCTTCGCTGGTAAGTCTGGACACCCTCACCGTGTCAGCATTGCGAACCGATATGCCGGCCAGGGAAACCGGACGCCACATCACCGTATTGGAGGGTAAGGACATACAGCAGCTGCCTGTTTCCACGCTGGATGAGTTGCTGCGCTATGTACCCGGGGTAGAAGCACAAAGCCGGGGTGCCTTCGGCGTACAAAGCGACTTCAGCATGCGGGGTGCTACCTTTTCGCAGGTGCTCGTTCTCATTGACGGCATGCGCGTGAATGACCCGCTGACTGCACACTTCAACAGCAACCTGCCGGTAAACCCCCGCGAAATTGCACGGATAGAGATCCTGAAAGGACCGGCAGCTGCCATGTATGGCGCTGATGCCATGGGTGGTGTGATCCATATCATCACCAAGCTGTATGCTTCCCGCGTGCCCAAAGGGGTAGACTATGATGTACAGGGAGCGGTTGGCCAATATGGGCTGCTTTCCACTACGGGCTTTGTGTCCGTTAAGAAGGGCAAAAGTGCCGGTACGGCTGGATTCATGCGGCATCAGGCTGACGGGCATCCCCTGCCCACGGGCGACAGCGCACGCTTCAACGTGAACACGCTATCCCTTGCCTACCGGTACAGCATCAACGAACAAACACGACTGATCGCCAGAACCGGCTTCGACTACCGCGATTTCAATGCCCGGTACTTTTATACCCGTAGCCCGTTCGACGAGTCAGTGGAAACCACGCAAGCCTGGTGGAACCACCTACACCTGCAGCATCATGCCCGGCGCAGCAGCTGGACCGCCGACCTGGGCTACCGGTGGAACAGCGACTACTTCCTCTTCAATGCTGCATTCCCGCCGGCCAACGAGCACATCACCGCCCTCATCAACGGACAGCTGCACCACCAATACCGCAAATCCGACAGGCTACGCACTGCCGCAGGCATGCAAGCAACCCGCCGCAGTATTGTCAGCAACGACAGGGGTAACCACACAGAATGGCAAACGGCGTTATACGGAGCCGCCTACTGGCAGCCCGTTGCCACACTGTCTGTTAACGCCGGCCTACGGGGTGACCTCGACGAGAACTATGGCTTCGAAATGTCACCACAACTAAGTATGGCCTGGCAAGCCAACCGGCACACCCTGCGGTTGGCAGCTGGAAGAAGCATCCGCGCGGCAGACTTCACAGAGCGCTTTATCTCTACCAACCTCGCCGGTCCGCTGAGTAGTGGCCGCAACCTGGGGAATCCTGACCTGTCGGCAGAACAGGCATGGAGTGCAGAAGTGGGTGTGGACATCCGGCCGGCATCGTGGTGGGAGATCAATGCCACCACCTATGCCCGAAAATCTACCAACCTCATCGATTATGTGATCACCGGATACGACGCCATCCCCCGACAAGAGAACCTGACGCCGGGAGCAAGCTACCTGTTTGCCACCAACATTGCACAGGTAAATACCCTTGGCGCGGAAATCAGCCTGTGGGCACAGCAGCAATGGCGAACCATTACCCTATCCGGCAGGGCAGGATACAACATCAACCGCATTACACCCAACGAACCGGTGAATGCCAAATACATCACCGGACAAGCACGGCATCTGGTGAATGGCTCGCTGGAAATCAGGCATCAGTTAGGGACGCTGTCCTTTACGGGACTCTACAAAGTGCGCGATGAAGAGGAAGTGCCTGCCATCAATGCTTTCATCACAGCAGACTACATGGTGTGGCACATGCGTGCAGAGATGAACTTATGGCAGCAACGATTGTTTTATAGTTTACAGATTCACAATCTGTTCAACGAGAATTACGCCGACATACTGGGTGCCCAAATGCCCGGAAGATGGTGGAATACGGGTCTGAGATGGAGAACCGCTGCACGCTAAATGACTAATCATGAAAACGGTTCTTCTGGTATTTGTCCTTCTGCAGACACTGTTACTGACGGCACAACATTCGCTGAGCATCAACCTTGAAGATATCAGATCCGAGGAAGGCACACTTTACCTGGCTATTTACCAAAATAGCGACACCTGGCTGAATGAATCCGCCACATTTCGCCAACAGATAATTACCCCCCGAAAAGGCACGATGACCCTCACTTTCAGCAACCTGCCGGCAGGCACCTATGCTGTTTCTGTGTTGCACGACCTGAACCGGGACAAGAAATTGGATACCAACTGGCTGGGTATGCCTGCAGAAGCATACGGCTTCTCCAACAACCCCGGTTTTATGATGCGGGCGCCCCGCTTTTCAGAGTGCTCTTTTTCTGTTGCTTCCAGCACCACCATCACCATTGACCTGGTGCATTGGTAAGACTCCCGCAACAAGTTATCCGAATGGATAAAAAAAACCGCCACGCCTAAGACGTGACGGCCACAACGTAACTATGACAAAGACTTTTACCTTACTATACAATGTTATGGATGTGCCAAGACCTGGTAAATGACTTATGTCACTTTTTGATTTTTTTGACGATTTGGGCATAACACATTCATTTGCAGCACAATTCACAATTAGCTTGTACTTTTGTACGCGGAACAAGAAGTAGAACAAACGGAGTTGTATGTCATTGCAAAGTGAGGAGTAGCTTGAATTACCGAAAAAGGAAGGAGCAAAATGGAACAACGGATACAACTCGTTCATGGTGATCTCACCGACATTGTGGCGGATGCACTGGTGAATGCCGCAAACAATCACCTGCACCGCGGTGGTGGCGTAGATGCAGCCATCCACAAAAAGGGAGGTCCTGCTATTCTGGAAGAATGCCAGGCATGGGTAGGTGAGCATGGCGAGCTACCAACCGGCAAGTGCATCGTTACTTCCGCCGGTGACCTTGGCGCACAATATGTCATTCACACGGTTGGTCCTATATGGTTTGGTGGGAAGAGTGGTGAAGACCTGTTGTTGACCAATGCATACGTCAATTCCCTGAAGCTGGCATCGGAAAAGGGTGCTAAGACCATCGCTTTCCCCAACATAAGTACCGGCGTATTTGGCTACCCGAAAGAAAAGGCAGCTAAGATCGCCATAGCAGCCATCTCCGGTTTTCTTGAAAAAGACAGGAACTTCCAAAAGGTCATCTTTGTCTGCTATGACGAAGAAAACTACAACATCTACAAACAGCTGTTGCCCGTCTGACCGGCTGGACTCACATCATCAAGCCTGATTTCCGAAAGTTTCTTCAGCGCTCCGACTCCGAACAAACTATCCAACGACACGACTGACGCATCTTTCGGTGCCTCATAATTGTCGTACTGCTGCCATATCACGCCGGCAACATGCACCTGCTCAGTAGCGACCCGGAATCGTACGCCGCCGCCGTTGGTATGATACGCATAGGCCAGGTAGTCCATAGAGTAATCATCCCGATCAAACCAGTACATGAACTCGTCTTCATGATCATCTCCCCCGCCTTCCTGGCGGAAAGTAACCCGCACCTTGTGATATGTTCTACCCAGTAGGGACTCTTCTCCTGCATATTCCTTGACCACCGCCGGATCGTTGAGTCCAAAAGGCAGCAGCGCAAAGTAGACGACCGAATTGGTAGTGCTGTAGGCGGCATTGCGGCTTTTTTGGAGCAATGAATCCGAAAGTGCTGCCGTAGTGAAATGCCTGAATCCCTGGTTAGACAAGGTATCTGACACAGTGTCGCCGTTGGCAGTCGCCGTATACCGGTAATAGGTGAACTCGCCATTCCTTCTGTGCACAGAAAAGCACTGCCCACGGAACAGAAACTGTACATCCAACGCCTCATAGGCTGTGCCGCCATGTGCTTCAATGGCCTGGTCGACTACCCATTGCGCCTTGTCTTCGGCAGTTTCCGTCTGATGTGCGGGCTTACACCCCCATAGGCAAATCGCCAGCAAGATTGTTACTGTTCCGCTTTTCATTTTCCAAAACGTGCGAAAAAGCCCTTGGCAACCGGCTTGATGGTAAAACCTGCCGATTGTACTGCTGCAATCAACGCACCACCATCATCGCCTGCCAGGGTTACATCCAGCGTCTTGTCTTTCGATTGGGTATCTACCTGCCAGCTGATGAGGCCCTCCACTTTTTCCAGATAGGGCGCAACCGTGGCAATGCAGCCACCACAGTTGATGTTGGTAGTATAGGATTTCTTGGTCATGATATTGCTGTTGTATGTCTGTCTGTCTTGTTGTTTTGGCAGGTTGCCTACGACCTACGATGGCTGAGAGAAAGCGTACTTGAGGCAATCAGCCACCAATCGTCTCCTGCACAGTTCCGCAGCGAAGCATCATGTCGCCGAAGTATGGGTTCAGCACCTCCTCTTCCGCACTGATCCAATAGGCGCCTTTGTCGTCGAAGGCCATTGGGCAGTATTGCTTGTACACCGGTGCCGACAGGGTAGCAACCTTGGTAATTTGATACATATGCTCAGACAAGTGCTCAAAAACAGCCCTTTGTTCCTCTAGGTCCTTGGCGCCTATGAAATTTGACAAGTGGGCAAGGAAATGAACAGCTCCGACCTGAGGTCCGGCCTGCTCCAGATTGGCAGCAAGGGAAATCGCTAAGCGATTTGCCGTGTTGGCATCACTTTGTACCAGCGCATCCTTGATTTGCAGATACATCGCCAGCATAGTTTCGGCAGTAGCCTGCTCTATGTCGCCGGCAGCATATACATGGTCGCCATCATGGGCGTGGGTGGATTCGGCTGCAGGTTGCTCTTGTACCGGTTGTTCCGGTGTGTTGGCATTGTCCGCCTCTGACTGGCAAGAGAGTAACCCGACTACAGCAAAGATGATCAGGATGGTCTGCATGGATTGTTTGTACATGATTGGTTGTTTTATGATTTACAAATGTCTGTTATTCTGTTGGGAAGGGCAGCGTTTCTTCTACTGTTCCACAGCGCAGCATCATGTCGCCGAAATAGGGATTCAGTACCTGATTGCTTTCGCTGAGCCAATAAGCGCCCTTGTCGTCGTTGGCCATGGGACAATACTGCACAAATAACGCCTGTGGCGCGCCCAGTGTTTTGGCCACCAGAATCATGGCCTTGCTTAGATCGATGAACGCTTTCCGCTGGTGATCGATCTGTGTGGTAGCGGCGATATCGGTAACAAGTGCGCTCAGCCGTATCTGCTGCGTCTGCCAGAAGGTTGCCACCGACGCCTGCTCACCGTACACATTCACCCGGCTCAGAGAGGTACGCATAGCTGCCGCCGCTTCTCCGGCAGCAGGGGCATTACCCGCAATCAACTTGTTTTTCATGGTCAGATAATCGGCTACTACAGCTCCCCACTGTTCCATCACGCCAGCAGAAACCGACGCCAGCCGCTGCTGATTGGCAGATTGGCGCGTCATCATGGCGGTCTTGTCTGCCAGCTCCGCCGAGGCATCGATTACAAAGGCCCCCTGGCTTACGATGTTCTCTCCCTCGGAAAGGCCTTCGATTACTTCGTACCCTTGATTGATGGACTGGCCGAGGGTTACTTCCCGCAGGCGATAACCGCCATCCTCCACAACATACACCACGGAACGAGGTCCTGTCCACAACACGGCACCCCGTGGTATCCAGAGTACATCTCCAGCTGTGCTACCCGTCTGTACTGTTGCGGTAAGGAACATGTCAGGCTTTAACTGACCATCTCGGTTGTCAATATCCACCCTTACCCGGGCGGTGCGGGTAACAGCATCGATGCGTGGGTCAATGAAGCTCACCGACCCGCTAAAAACCTTGCCGGGATAAGCTGTCATTTCCATCTTCACCGGTTGCCCCAGCCTGACGGTGGCGATATCCTGTTCGTACACTTCCAGCCAGGCCCACAGTGAAGTGAGGGAAGCAAGCGAGTACAAAGCGGCGCCTGCGGATACATAATCCCCAACGTTTACCTGTCTGTCCGTCACCGTTCCGGACTGATCGGCCAGTATCGTAAACGTGGTGACAGGACTGCCTGTAGCCGCTATGGCCGTCAGCTGGCTCTCCTGTATCTTCCAGCGCAGCAGTCGCTCGTAGGCAGCATTGGCCAGTGTGGTCTGACCGCGCTGCAGCGCATCCAGCCATTCCTGTTGTGCTGTAATCAGTTCCGGCGCATATACCTTGGCTACGGGCTGGCCTATGGCTATGCTGCTTCCCTCAACGGTAACATACAGCTGCTCGATGCGTCCCGGAAAGTGGAGCACCTGCTCAGACAGTGCTGACTCATTGACGGACAACCTGCCATTGAAGGTGCGTGTTCCTGCTGCACTGATGAGTTGTACCCGGACAGTCTGTATGTCTGCCAGTGCCATTGAGGAATTGGCGAGTGTAACCAGCGACGCATCGGTTGTTGTTCCGGCATCGGCAGGCACCAGATCCATACCACAAATGGGGCATGTGCCAAAATCTGGCTGCCTGATCTGTGGGTGCATAGGGCATGTCCACTCAGCTACAGTTGCCTGCTCTTGTGTGGTGATTTCTGCCGTGGATGATCCAAACCACCATCTGCCAACGATGATGCCAATGATAATGGCACCCACCAGCATTACTGTCTGTCTGATATATCTTTTCATGGTTGTACGATTGTGTTGATCCACTGAATAGCGGTGTTGGCCAGATGTGCCCTATACACCGCCTCGGTCTTCATCAGTTGTAAGTTGTTCCATTCCAGTTGTAGTTGCAGCCATTCTCCGCGGGAAGATTCACCGGCAGCCAGCGCCTGCTCCACCAGCCGGATTTGTTGTTGCAACAGGTCTAGTTGGCCGGTGGCTGTTTCGTGGTTGTGATAGGCCTGCTGCCATTGCTGCTCTTGCTGCAGCACAAAGGCTTCTACCTGCAGGTATTTATCCTGTAGGTATTGACGTGATGCAGATGCCTTCTGTTCCTGCTCGCGGATGGCCGACGCCACCCGTTTGCGGTACACCGGCACAGATATGCTCATCATAGGCAACACCACATGTCTGCCCGCAATAACAGGAAACACTTCCCTGGGATTCGTTAAGTACATATACTCCAACCCAACACCCAGCATCGGCCTGCCATTACGCACGGCCAACTCACTTCGATATTGAGCGAGGGCTTCTTGCTGCTGCCATGGCGCTGCCTGCAACAGGTCACCTTGCTGTTCAACAGCATGCATAGGCGGAAAGCGTAAGGTGTCGGACACAAATACCTCTTCGGTGACCAACCGACCCACAAGCCGGTTGATGGCCACAGAATGCGATTGTTGTTGCAACGCTGCCTGAATCACGTTGTTGTCTGTCTCCAACAGCTGCCGTTGTATGGATAACACATCACGCAGGCTTGCTTTGCCTGCTGCCAGCTGTTGTTGCTGCCACAACTCCCATTGTTGCAGTATCTCTGACTGACGCTGTAACCATTGCTGGCGCTGTTGCTGCCACAGCCAACCCAACAGGGCTTCCTGCAACTGCCACCGCAGGTCTGCTTCCTGTTGCTGCCTGGCATAGCCTGCCAGGGTGGCCTCTGTGCCGGCAATCGACTTCTGTAAAGGCAAGGTGCCCGGCCATGGGAGGGTTTGCATGATGTTGAGCCGAGGCATCAGCTGCAGTCCGTCGGGTGACATCGGCATAACCCCCACGCCCACATTCACCATAGGGTCGGAAAGGATGCCGGTCCCGGCTATCGCCTGAGTAGCAGCGTTTTCCATATGTTTTGCTGCCAGCGCAGACGGGTTGCTAGCAAGCATGCCCAGCCACTGCTCCATGGTTTGCCCATGAGCGGCAGCCGAAACCGCCAGCAGCAAGGATATAGCAAGTGTTTTCATGATCTTGGTTTCAGTTGTCGTTCTTTCATCCAGGCAAACAGTACCGGCGTAGTAACCAGTGTCAGCAGGGCGAGTGTCATGCCGCCGAATGCCGGCAAGGCCATAGGAAGCATGATGTCCGAGCCCTTGCCGGTAGCCGTAAGCACCGGCAGCAAGGCCAGCAGGGTAGTGGCGGTTGTCATCAGACACGGCCGCAACCGGCGCATAGCGCCCTGCATGACTGCATCGTATAGCTCCTGCCGCGATTCCGGCTTCTTGTTGCGCCACTGATCACTGAGGTAAGTAGCCATTACCACACCATCATCGGTAGCAATACCGAACAAGGCAATAAACCCTACCCAAACCGCCACGCTGAGGTGGATGGTGGACACCTGAAACAAGCTTCGGAAATCGATGCCTGCTAATTGGATGTTCAGGAACCAATCCTGACCGTATAGCCACAACAAGATGAATGCACCGCTGAACGCAACGGCCACACCACTGAACACCAGCATAGATGTGCCAACATCACGAAACTGTAAATACAGGATCAGGAAAATAATGCCCAGCACCAGCGGTATGATCACCGACAATCGCTTGTCGGCCCGTACCTGGTTCTCATAATTGCCGGCAAATCGATAGCTTACCCCTTCCGGCACTACCAAACGATTATCCTGTATGGCTGCCGTCAACACGGATTGCGCCTGCAATACGGCATCTACCTCCGAATAGCCGGGCTGCCTGTCAAACAGCACATAAGCATTCAAAAACGTGTTTTCCCGCCTGATCATCTCAGGACCTATGGCAAACGATATGGTAGCCAGCATCCCCAGCGGCACTTGCACGCCGGTTGGTGTGGACACAGGTAGCCGGCTGATGGCATCGGGGTCGTTCCTATATTCCCTGGGAAGCCGTACCCGCACCTGATAGCGCTCCCTCCCCTCCACGGTTGTGGTAGCCACCATACCTCCCAAAGCAGCCTCTATGTATTGCTGTACCGCTACAACGCTTAGCCCATACCGTGACAGGGCATCTCGTTGCAGCTCCAGCTGCAGATAGGGCTTGCCTACCACCCGCTCAGCGAACACCACCTCACTGCGTACAGCAGGTATGTCGCGCAACAGCGCCTCCAGCTCCAGGCTGAAGGTTTCTATAGATGCCAAATCCGGTCCCGACACCTTGATGCCCATGGGCGCCCGCATACCGGTCTGCAACATCACCAGACGCGTTTCTATGGGCTGCAGCTTGCTGGCACCTGTCAGTCCGGGCACCTTGGTAACTTGTGCTATCTCATCCCATATGTCGTCTGCCGACCGGATGTGTGGCCGCCACTGTCGGAAATACCGGCCTTTGGAATCCGGAATCAGCTGCGAAGATTGAACCCTGTACCGCAAAGAATCCGGCAAGGCAGTCACCGTATCCTCGCTGCGCATCAGGAAACGCCCTTGTTCATCTACGGCAAATCGTATCCGCCTGCCTGTTGCGTCCTGTGCATATTCCGGCTTATAGCGAATCACATTCTCGTACATGGAGATGGGCGCTGGGTCGAGGGCGCTTTCCACCCTTCCCAGCTTGCCAACGGCTTGCTCTACTTCCGGCACCGTTAGGGTGAGTCTGTCAAGTAGGGTAAGGTATTCCTGGCTTTGCACGATACCCGCATGTGGCAGGGTGGAAGGCATCAACAGAAACTCCCCCTCGTCCAGGGAGGGCATGAACTCCTTGCCCAGACCGGGAAAGGTATGCACGCCCCAGCGCCAGATGGTGGTCTGCCGCATCTTGTCGGGCAACCAGCCAAAAGTGCCGTCGAATCCTTGCCAAATGATGAACCCGATTGCTACCAGCACAACAGGAATCGACAGAAAAGATTTCTTGTGGTGAAAGGCCCACCGAAGTAACCGTGGGTAGATCCACATGAATCCCCTGAACAACGCCAGCAGTCCTCCTACTACCATGATCACAAACACGAAGTTGAGGAGGGATCCGTTTGCCACACCCATTGGAAGCCACCAGCCGGCCAACAGCCAGGAAGTGGCCACCAATACCACGATCAGCTCTGCCGGCTTCTGGAGTTTCCAGTCCGGCAGCAACACAGCTACCAGTTGTAACAAGCCAAATACCATCACAGCCCAGCCAATTGACCACCCGAACCACAACAGGAAAATCCCCAGAGGAAGCCACCATATTCTTTTCCAGCGATTCCACCAGCGGTGGGATGAGGTGGACGTCTTCATCAGCAGGTGTGCTATGGCGGGAATGAAGAGTAGTGTCACGAGCAAAGCCGCCACCAGCGCCATGGTTTTGGTAAAGGCCAGTGGCTGAAACAGTTTGCCTTCTGCCTCCTGTAGTGCAAATACGGGAATGAAACTCACGATGGTAGTAGCCACAGCCGTAATGATGGCAGGTGCTACTTCCGCAGTTGCGGAAATCACCACCTCCCGGAATGGGGTTTCTCCGGACTCGTCCTTTCTCCGCAATATGTTTTCCGTGAGGATAATGCCCAGGTCCACCATGGTGCCTATGGCTATCGCGATGCCACTCAAGGCAACAATGTTGGCGTCGACACCGGCATACCGCATGGCAATGAACACCATCAGCACCGATACGGGCAACAGCCCCGAAATCACCACCGATGCCCGCAGCTGGTATACCATCAGGATCACCACCAGGATGGTTATCAGAATTTCCAGCAACAGGGCGTCTTCCAGCGTGGCGATGGTTTCTCTGATCAGGTCGGTTCGGTCATAGAAGGGTACGATGGTTACCTGCGAAACGGTGCCGTCTGCCAGCACCTTCCGTGGAAGACCGGGGCTGATTTCGCGGATCTTCTCCTTTACGGCATCGATTACAGCCAGCGGGTTGGATCCATACCGGGCAACTACCACACCTCCAACAGCCTCCTGTCCGTTTTTGTCCAACACACCCCTGCGGGGAGCCGGGCCTTCCGACACACGAGCCACGTCTTTGAGGCGTATCGGTGCGAAGTCGTTGTTGGCAACCACCGCCTCATCCAGATCCTGCAGGCTCTTTACATAACCCAGCCCGCGCACGTAGTATTCTACCTTGTTGATTTCCATGGTCTGTGCGCCCACATCCAGATTGCTTTGACGCACAGCTGCGGCCACTTGCTCCAGGGATAGGCCATAGTTGCGCAATGCCAGGGGGTCCACTTCTACCAGATATTCCTGTACAAAGCCTCCGATGGACGCCACCTCCGACACACCTTCTGCAGAAGAAAGGGCATACTTGACGGTGAAGTCCTGCACCGTGCGCAACTCCTCCAAGCCGAATCCGCCGCTCGGTTGCCCATTCTCATCACGGGCTTCCAGGGTATACCAGAACACCTGACCCAGGGCAGTAGCATCGGGGCCCAGCATGGGCTGTGCGTCGGCCGGCAACAAGCCGGGTGGCAACGCATTCAGCTTCTCCAGGATGCGACTTCGGCTCCAATAGAAATCAATATCATCCTCAAAGATGAGGTACACCATGCTGAAGCCGAACATGGAGTTGCTGCGGATGGTTTGTACACCGGGTATCCCCAGCAGCGCTGTCGATAAGGGATAGGTTACCTGATCATCCACATCCTGTGGCGACCTGCCGCTCCACTCGGTGAACACGATTTGTTGGTTCTCACCAATGTCGGGGATGGCATCCACAGCCACAGGATCTGCAGGCAGCCAGGGAACAGGCCAGCCAAACGGCGCATGTACCAGGCCGAAACCGACCACTGCCAGCAGCAGCAAACCGGTAACCAATTTGTTTTCTACAAAGAATCGAATGAATGTATGCATAGTAAGATAGGTTCGTCAGGAATGCAATAATGCCATATCCACCATGAATCCATGGTGGATACACCTGTACGATTATCTCACAACAAGAAGGTCTGCAGCAGCACTTGCCGGTTTGTCGGCGGAGGGATAGGCGGTTTGCCATACTGATAGGCCCTCAGCACGTCACCGCCGTGGAATGAGGTGGTTTCCGGTAAGAGCATGTGCCACAGCTGAACGAACACATACTGCTCAAAGTCGAACCCATCTGCCTGTACTACATAGTCATCTGTTTGCTGCCAGGTGGCCTCATCGTGGCAACAGTCGTCTGCTGCTGTCGGTGCCGGCGCATGGCACGACGGAGCGGCCGTATGGCATGATGGTGATGCTTCGGCTTGCTGGCTATGGCATGGATCGACGGTGATGTTGACGGCAGACTTCTTGAGATGGCCGCCACAATAGTGCGAAAACAAGGTAGATCCCGACATGAGGATCGTGAGCACAGCCAGGAATATGGCCGAAAATATCGTCTTACTTGTTTTCACAATGCCGTAAAAATAAAGCGTTTATGGCTTGTTGTGCAAGTATGACTGCAAAAGCCGCCCAAACCCTGCCATTTACATCGGCTGTTTCCGAAGTACACCACCCAAAATCAATAACAGCACACCCGTCAAAAACATCACGACACCCAACAAAATGACCAGCGCCTGTGCACCCCCGAAAGGATTCACAAACAACAGGATACCCAACAAGCCCGTCACAACGCCGCCTGCTATCATCAACGCCTTGCTGGGATGGCCGGATGGCAATCGCCTGGCGCCCATCCATTGTATAACGGCTACCACCAACAATGCAAGGCCAAACAGGATCAACAGAAAGCTGGCGCTGCCTCTGGGGTTTGCAATGAACAAGATGCCGATTACCAGATAGGTCAACCCCTCTGCCACCCGGTAGGTGAATCCGGGCAGCTTGCCTTGCGCCCTGTATTCAAACAGTAGCAACACGATGCCGGAAATGAGCGTCATAGCGCCCAGTACAACCATTACAATGTCGATGGTTATACCCGGTGCCAGCATGTAGAACAAACCCAGTGCGGAAAGCAGAATGCCTTTCCAGATAAACCCTGTCGGCTGCAGAATAGAGGTGTTCATGGTATAGCATTTTACATCATATACAACGCAAAATGGAGTGAAAGAATTTGGTTAGGTTTGGACTAACTTTCCAAGAGGCTTTTCCCTTATGCGTAGATGGGCGGTTGTTGCATATCTCTTATTGGTCGGTATGACGACAGGATTGGCAGCACAGGTGTACAAACCCCTCGTTCCTGCAATCTCTGTTCCGGTAGATATTGACAGGGGACTGGTGTTTGTTCCGGTTGTCATACAAGACAGCCTGCCCTGCGTTTTGCTGTTCGACACAGGCACACGCGGCATTTGTCTGTTCAAGGATGTAGCCAGTGCGCTGCCGGATCGCGTAAATGTGCAGAAGCGCGTGTTGGACCCAAGAGATTCGCTCAATTATGGGCATATCAATCATCCGCAGGTTACCGTCGGTGACTTGCATTTTACGGCGGACAAACTGCACATCGTCCAACGCACCCGCATGCC
Organism: uncultured Chitinophagales bacterium; assembly: GCA_964471795.1. GTDB lineage: Bacteria > Bacteroidota > Bacteroidia > Chitinophagales > S012-47 > CAJXXO01. The sequence goes on from CAYYHM010000026.1 coordinate 23,772, forward strand.
GCAAATGGTGGGCCACCGTTTTGATGGTGTCATCGGCACTGCGTTGTTGGATGCTTTTGTCGTGCGTATCGATTATGCCAACAGCCGACTGGAATTGTTCGACAAATCTACCTTCGAAGGATGGCCCGGCGTGCCCGCTATCGATTATGTGGTTTCCGATGGCATACCGGCTCTGGCGGTGTCTGCCAATATCAGCCGACATTCTCTGCAGCCTATGCTACAACTACACACAGGCTTCCGCGATGCTGTCGCCTTCAGCAAAAGGTACGCCGACAAGAAAGACCTCTTCGATCTCTTCCCGGACTATTTCTACTTCTCTACAGTGGTTGCACCGGGTCACCGCGTGCCTGCTCGTCAGGTAACATGGCCGTCCATCAGCATGTTGGGTGTGTCCTTCTCCGATGTCCCTGTTTGGATGAGCCGCAGGGAATATGGATTCATCGCCGGCAAAAAGGCTGATGGCATCATGGGTGCGGGTCTGTTGTCCAATTTCAACGTCACTTTCGACCATAGCCGTCGGCAGCTATACCTGGAGCCCTCATCGAAAACACTTCGTGTGCCGGTGGTGTCGTGGCATGGTATGCGCCTTGTGATGACCCCGGACTTCAGCCAATGCCTGGTTGATGACATCATGCCCGGCTCACCTGCAGAACAGGCCGGTATTCAGGTGGGCGACGAGCTGTTGGCCGTATATGGCGAATCGCTGGCGTACAAGAGTATGCAGCAGATTGAAGAGTTGCTTGGCGGTGGCGAGCGGTTGATAGAACTGCACTATCGTCATGATAAATTGATATTCAGGAAGATATTCAGGGTTTCTGCCCAACACCCACCCGGTGTGAAACCCTGAGTTGGCTACATTTGTAGTTTCATACCTATACCGTATGGCCAAGAAACTACGAAAAACAACCCCGCCACCTATCCAAAATACAGTGATTGGGATTACAGGAGTCATTCCCGACAGAACACCCTGGCATCGGGTTGCGGCTGTGAGAAACTGGCTGCTGTTGTTGCTTGGTGGCACCTTGCTGGTGTACCTGCCTACGTTCTACAATGGATTTACCAACTGGGATGATGACCTGTATGTAGAGAAGAACAGGCTCGTAACCAATTTTGATGTACCCGGCATGTTTGGCCTTGAATTCGGCAAGGCGCTGGCTGCAGCCATAGACAAGGACAAGATAGACGAGGTAGACCCAACCCCTTTTGTGGCCGGCAACTATCATCCACTGACCGTGCTGTCACTGGCTATCAACTACCGGATGTCGGCGCTGGATCCCTGGTCGTATCAAGCCACGAATATCTTACTTCACCTGCTGAACACCTTTCTGGCATTCCTGCTGCTGTTGCAACTGAGCGGACGAAAACCGTTGGTAGCGCTGATTGGTGCAGCCATATTCGGCTTGCATCCCATGCATGTTGAGTCTGTTACGTGGATGGCCGAGAGAAAAGATGTGTTGTATACCGCCTTCTTCTTTGGCGGACTACTCCAATACCTGCAATTCAGGAAATCAAGAAGCCCGCTGGCCTATTCGGCCACCCTGCTGCTGTTCGTCCTGTCGTGCCTGTCAAAGCCGGCAGCAGTGGTGTTTCCGCTTGTCTTAATGCTTATCGACTGGTGGGAGGAACGAAAACTGCCTGTGGCACACGTTGTCCGGTATGTGCCTTTCCTGGCGGGTAGTGTGTTGTTTGGTCTGCTTACACTTACCGCGCAGATCAACTCCAATGCATATGGCGGACTGCTGCAGTTCAATTTGCTGGAACGTATTGCAATGGCCGGTTATGGCTGGGTACTATACGTGGGTCGGCTGTTTTTGCCGATACAGTTGAGCGCCTTTTACCCATATCCCAAGGAGATAACAGCCCTGTACTATGTGGCCCTTGCTGCGGCTGCAGCTATGGGTGCATGGGCTTTGTGGGTGTACCGCAAATACCCCTATGTTACGTTCGGGATGTTGTTTGGCCTCATCAATCTATTGTTGGTACTGCAATTCGTTACCGTCGGCTCAGCCATTGTGGCAGACAGGTACACCTATGTGCCTTATCTCGGATTTGGTTTTTTACTGGGTTATGTCCTATACGATTGGGCCAACGGTCGCTGGCCATCCATACAGCCATATGGGAGAACAGTTCGGCTGGCCTTCGTAGGGGCTCTGGCGATCTTCGGCGTGCTTACCGCTGTGCGTGCCACTGTCTGGAAAACATCGGAAACGGTGTTTACCAACGTGATCAAGAACTATCCCAATGCCATCATAGCATGGAACAACCGGGGCCACCATTACCGACAACTGAGTGGAAGAGCGCAAGATCCTGCTACTCGCCAGGAATACCTGTCAAAAGCGCTGAACGATTACAACGAGGCACTTACCCGCGATCCAAAGTACCACCTGGCTTATGCCAATCGGGCCAAGGTGTGGTTTGAGCAACAAAACTTTCAGCAAGCTATTGCCGACTATTCAAAGGCCATTGAATACGGCGGAACTACAGCTACCAGCTACTGCAACAGGGGTGCCGCCTACGCCAGCATCCAACAGTTCGAAACCGCCCTGCTGGATTTCAACGAAGCAGAAAAAAAGGACCCCAATTATCAGGATATCTATTTAAACAGGGGCCTCACCTATATGTCGCTGCAGCGATATCCGGAGGCCATTGCTGATTATCAGCGCTACCTGCAGTTTAAGCCAACACATGCCGGCATCATGAACAGCATCGGCATCTGTTACCAGGGACTGAACGACCATGCCAGTGCAATTAATGAGTTCAGCAGAGCCATACAAACGGGGCAGTCGATTGGCGACGACAATGTAAAGGTGTACTACATCAACAGGTCCGTTTCATACCGGGCCAGCAACAATCCGCAACAGGCACTGCAAGATGCCCGAACAGCACAACAATTGGGATATCCAGTAAATCCGGAATACCTCCGGCAGCTGGGCGGCTAATCTGATCATCATGGAAATAGGATTGTTCTTTGGGTCTTTCAATCCCATTCACATCGGTCACCTGATCATTGCACAGCATCTGGCAGCACATACCAGTCTGCAACAGATCTGGTTTGTGGTATCGCCCCATAACCCGTTGAAGGAAAAGACCAGTCTACTCAATCAATATGACCGGTTGCATCTCGTTGAACTCGCCATTGAGGGGAATGATGCTTTTCGTGCCAGCAATATAGAGTTCCTGCTGCCACAGCCCTCTTACACCATAGACACCATGGTGTACCTGGAAGAAAAGTTTCCGTCGCACCAATTTTCGCTCATCATGGGCAGCGATTCCATGGCAACCCTGCCGAAGTGGAAGAACTATCACTTGCTGCTAGAGCGATATCCTATCTATGTGTATACAAGACCCGATAGTACAACGGACATATCCCTTCCTTCCAAAGCTGGTATTCATATCCTAGAAGATGTACCCCAAATGCTCATCAGCGCATCGTTCATCAGGCAACTAATCAAAGCCGGCAAGCCGGTAAAATACCTTCTTCCTACTGCTGTAGAAAACTATATCTCTAAAATGGGCTTATATGCCTCATAACAGCGCTAACGGCCAACACGTTACAAGCTAAGCCGCATCAAATGGTTCATTGTGGGTAGAAATGAGGAAATCCGGTGGATAAGCGGGTTGAACAATGCCATACTTCTCCACAGGGGTATACTCACGTGAACAAGTGCCATCTTACCCACTACATACCCACACACAATGCACACCGACACATGGGGGCTTTTGCAGAAAGTTATCCTGTGTATTGGCAATCCACAGGGTGTGGGTAATGACAGAAATCCTTTGATAATCAGGTTACCAAATTGTTAACGGATGGTGGATAGGATTGGCAGAAATCGGGAAAACGAAAGGGCAAAGAATCAGGAAATTTATTTGCCAACGAATGCACACGGTTAATAGTAATGATGAATTTTTAATTAAAAAAGAACTATTAAAGATTAAGCTGGTAGATAAGCTTCAGGCTTGTTGGAGAAAAGTGTCCAGTTGTTGGAGTTCTTTTTTCAAGTAAGCTTCATGATCATAGAAAAGGCGGGAAAGAATGCGCATGATGGGTTGCCGTATGATAAACTCATCGGCAATAGTTAGGAAGGTCATATTGTCGCGGTTGGAAATACTGTAGGTTCTGTTGATGGAAAACGGTGCAGTATTCCGTATCGATAACTGGTGGATGGATTGCTCAGTTGGCTCAACGAATGCTTTGAAAACGATTTGATGTCCCACGTACCACTCTTTCCATTCCAATTCCTTGGCATTAGACCATTCACTACTGTCAAGTTGTTTCCATGCAGGAAATGTCGGTACATCTGTGAGTGCTGTGTTCAATCGGGTAACGGGAATAAAATAGGAATGACTACAGGTAATTTTCCAGTTGTC
>CAYYHM010000027.1:0-13840 GCA_964471795.1 uncultured Chitinophagales bacterium
AAAAAAGTAGGGGCATCCTCTTATGAGTGATGCCCCCAATACTCCCCTAATACACCAATCTTCGATATCTTTCTACCGGATAGTTCCGGCTGATCTTTCTTTGAATAATTCAAATGTAATAACTCTCGAAATATGATGCGTACTTTTTGGATAAATGGACATTTTTTGTCGATGAATGGCCTGATTCATTCGCTTAACGAATGAAAATTTAAAATAAATTATATTTAGAATTTATATACAACAATCATATGTTTGCCACACGTGTGGTAATTTAGGGCGCGACAAAAAGTTAACTGATGAGGATTTTTCTGGTAGGCGTGTGTATTGCGGTGCACTGTTTGATGACACAAGCGCAGCCTTTGATTCCGCTGGATCATACGGTGTATGACAAGTGGCGCACCTTGGATAAGGTAACAGTTTCTGCCGATGGCCGGTGGGTTGGATTTACGTATAAGGAGCAGCAGGGTGATGTTTCACTCGTACTGCGATCGCTATCAGACAGTACCATCCTAGAGATACAACGGGCTACTTCCTTGCAGTTTCAGGAACATATGCCTTATGCGATCGCCTCGCTGTCGCCTTCTTTTGCACAACAGCAGTATGCTAAGAGGAAGAAACTGAAAGGTGATAAACAGCCCAAGGATACGTTGTTGGTTATTCAATTGACTACAGGCCTCACAGATACACTATTTGTGGTAGATGAGTGGAAGGCTGATGCTCGGGGTGAGTGGATTGCCATGAAGGCGCATTTGCCGGTTACAGATACGATTTATCCGGATTCGGCCGCCATAGCAGCAGACTCAACGGCAGACACCCTAAGCTTCAAGATCAAGTGGAAGCCTCGGCTGTTGCTGTATGAACTGACATCCGGGGATACGCTGTCGTTCCCGGAGGCGGCAGACTTTGCCTGGGCAGACAGGGGTCGCCAACTCATATACACGGTCAAGGGTGATACAGCGACTCCCTGGGAGTGGCGGAGCTGGCATCCGGGAATTGACACTTCCCAACTCCTGTTCAGCGCCATGGGGCAGTTCAAGAAATTGGCAGCATCCCCTGACTATCCATTGGCAGCATTGCTCGTGAATCAGGATACGCTTCCCGATGCGGATAAGCGGTATGGCTTGTATTTGTGGAGGTCAGGCAGGTTGCCACAGTTGCTGGTAGATACTGTAGACAGGCAGTTGCCGGCAGGATTTACGGTAAGCCCCCATACCTCGCCTCGTTTTTCGGCAGACGGATCCCGTTTGTTTTGGAGCTATGCGCGGGCACCACAACGTTTGCCGGAGGATACGTTAGGCGATTTTGAAAAGCCCAAGCTGGATGTGTGGGTTTGGGATGAGCCCCTCCTGAAAACAGAGCAGCTGGATAAAGAAAAGGATATCCGGACTCAGGATTATTGGGCAGTGAGCAGGCTGTCGGACGGGCAGTCTGTCTTGCTGGCGGATACGTCCATGCCTGACCTGCGGTTCGCCGGCAATCAGGCAGGCAACTATGCGTTGGCTGCGAGCGATTTGCCCTATCAACTGGAACGCAGCTATGCTTTTCCGTGGCGTCAGGATTGGTTTGCAGTCCATATTCCTTCAGGAAACAGAACCCTACTGGCAGAGGGTCTTTCGGGCAGTGTTCGGTTGTCGCCGTTGGCTCAATGGGCAGTCTGGTTCAATGGCACCGCCTGGCAATTACATCGCCTGTCTACCGGTGTTACCTGGGAGGTGGTGTTTCCCGACATGGTGGACACTACCCATGATGAGCCGTCGCCTATGCCTCCATTCTCCTTCGCCGGGTTTGCGGAAGACGAGTCGTATGCTTTGTTCCACAGCTTTCAGGATGTATACGCAGTGCGGCTGGGTCGCCAGTTTGCTGGAACTACCTGCCTTACTTGTAGTGATACCGGCCGTGCCATCCAATATCGGGTTGTGAATGTGCTGCCGGATGCGGATACAACATTTCATTCCCTAGGCAACACCGTATACCTGGCGGGATTGCATCTCTTGGATAAGTCATCCGGATGGTACAAGGTAGAACTCAGCAAGCCGCACGAGGTAGTTGCCTTGTACCACGTGCCGGCATTACTCAGTGACTTGCAGTTGGTAGCGGGCGGTGAGGAATTCCTGTTCCGGGAGGGAGATTTTGAGCGGTATCCGGAATTGCGGGTAACACGGACCGGCAGGTTTGATGTGTCAGCAGTTCTTAGCAACACCAACCCGCAGCAAGCGCAATATCTGTGGGGGAGTGTGCAACTATATCGGTGGGCAGATGATGATGGGATCATGCGCGATGGATTGCTCTATTTGCCGGCGGGATGGCAACAAGACAGCAGCTATCCGATGATCGTCTATTTCTATGAAAAGTTGTCAGATAACCTGCATCGACATTACATCCCTTCACCAAGTCGCAGCACGGTAAATCCTGCCTGGTATACCAGCAATGGCTATGTCGTTTTCATGCCGGATATCCATTATTCTGTAGGCTATCCCGGCCCCAGCGCACTGAATGCCATCGTGAGTGGCACCAGAGCGGTGCTGGCAGACGGATATGCCGATCCACGGCGGGTAGGTATTCAGGGACAAAGCTGGGGAGGCTACCAAACAGCCTATGTGATTACCCAAACCGGTCTGTACAAGGCAGCCATGGCAGGAGCTCCTGTCAGCAACATGACAAGTGCCTACGGGGGCATTCGCTGGAGCTCCGGATTAAGCCGGCAATTCCAATATGAGCGCACCCAAAGTCGTATAGGCGCCACCCTGTGGGAAAATCCACATCAATACATCCTGAATTCTCCCGTTTTTCAGGCAGATAGAATCACTACTCCTTTGCTCATCATGCACAACGATGATGATGGGGCAGTGCCCTGGAATCAGGGTGTAGAACTGTTTATGGCCATGCGTAGATTGGGGAAACCCGCATGGCTGTTGAATTACAATGGAGAAGAGCATAACCTGACCCGCTGGCCCAACCGTGTAGATCTTTCCATTCGTATGGCGCAATTCTTCGACCACTACCTAAAGGGTGCAGCTATGCCACCCTGGATGCAAGAAGGAATTCCTGTGGATAAAAAGGGGGAAACCGACGGCTACTAGTCATTCTTAATGTTCAGATAACAATACACCCGAAAAGGTTCTCCACAGAAAAGGATGTAATTACTATTTTTGACCATCAAACCTTAATCAAATCAATCTATTATGAGACAATTGTCTACGCTTTTGATTGCCTTATTGACCATTGTCCCTATGTGGGGGCAAAGTGATTTGGTGATCACCGGAGTGGTTGATGGCCCGCTGACTGGCGGAACACCGAAAGCCATCGAGCTGTATGTAATCAATAATGTGGCTGACCTGAGCGTGTATGGCGTGGGTTGTGCCAACAACGGAGGTGGAACAGACTCTGTAGAGTTTGCCTTCCCTGCTGTTGCGGCCTCTGCCGGCGATTACATATATGTGACCAATGATACCGCCCGGTTCAGGTCATTCTTTGGCTTTGCAGCCGGCTACATCTCTCCTCGAATTGATGGCAACGGTGATGATGCCTATGAGCTGTTCCTGAATGGTGTAGCGGTTGATGTGTTTGGAGACATCAATGTGGATGGCACCGGCACTCCCTGGGAGTACCTGGATTCATGGGCATACCGGAATTCCGGTACTGGTCCTGATGGTACTACCTTTCAACTAGGAAGCTGGTCTTTCGGTGGCATCAACGTGTACGACCCGGTAACTACCAACGCAGCAGCCAATCCGGCACAACCAACCGGAACATACACTAAGGTAGTAGCCAAGAATGTTACCTTCCGCGTAGATCTTTCCCAATATGCAGGCACTTTCACTAGCGCCTTCGTAAATGGCGACTTCAACGGCTGGTGTGGCTCTTGTAATCCTATGACAGATGCGGATAATGACGGCATCTGGGAAGTACAATTGCCGCTGACTGCAGATTCTATTGAGTATAAGTTTACCCTTGATGGATGGAACACACAGGAGAACCTCACACCCGGTACTCCATGTACCAAAACCACAGGCGCCTTCACCAACCGTTTCCTGATTATCCCTGGCGACACCGTTCTGCCGGCAGTTTGCTGGGAGTCTTGCAGTGCATGCTCCACGCCACCCGCTGTTAAGCAGGTTACTTTCCAGGTAGACCTTTCCAAGTACACAGGAGCCTTTACCAGTGCCTATGTGAACGGTAACTTCAACGGCTGGTGTGGTAGCTGTAACCCGATGACCGACGCCAATGCTGACGGCATTTGGGAAGTAACGCTGCCACTGACTGCAGACTCTATTGAGTACAAATTCACCCTCGACGGATGGAACATTCAGGAGAATTTCGTGCCCGGCGATCCTTGTACCAAGACTTCTTTCGGTTTCACCAACCGCTTTCAGATTCTCACCGGCGATATCACTTTACCTGCAGTGTGCTGGGAGTCATGTTCACCATGCAGCGCTGTAGTCGTGAAGAACGTCACCTTCCAGGTAGACTTGTCACAGTACACAGGCAGTTTTGGTGGTGCTTTCCTGAACGGAACTTTCAACAACTGGTGTGGTACCTGTAATCCAATGACGGACGCTAATGCAGATGGCATTTGGGATGTAACCCTGCCGCTGACAGCCGATTCCATTGAATATAAGTTCACACTCGATGGCTGGAATATTGCCGAGCAATTTGTGGGAGGTGAGTCTTGTACTAAAACTACGGGTGGATTTACCAACCGATTCATCATCTTCTCCGGCGATACAACCATCCCTGTAGTTTGTTGGGAGTCTTGCAGCGCCTGCCCTGCACCACCTGTAACCTATAACAATATCGGTGACTATAAAGGCGTAGATGCAAGCGGAGTGGCTGACAGTGTTGGAGCTAATGTTAGGTTCAAGGGTGTTGTTACCAGTGTAGACTTCCGTGGCAACGGTCTGGAGTTCTTCATCCAGGATGCCACCGGTGGCCTAGGTCTGTTCAATAGCAGTAAGACTTTCGGTTACACGGTTGCTATAGGCGATAGCGTGGAAGTGAGTGGTCCAATCAGCCAGTTCAATGGATTAATACAGGTATCACCACTCGACACAGTGATTCTGCTGGGTCAGGGTGTTGTACCTGCTCCGATGGTAGTAGACTCCCTCGGAGAATCTACCGAAGGCAAATTGATCCGCATCAACGGTGCTACCTTGGTGAATCCATCTCAGTGGCCAACAGCTACCGGCCAGAACAGAAACGTAGACATTCAGGTAGGTGCCCGGGTACTTACCCTGCGTATCGATGCTGACACGGATATTGACGGCAACGTAGCAGCCCCAACCGGTTCTTTCGACGTAATCGGTATCGGTTCACAGTTCGACAACAGCAATCCGTTTACCTCCGGATACCAGATTCTGCCACGTTTGCAGAGCGACATCATGCCACTGCCGGTGGTTACGTTCGACAACATCGCCGACTACAGTGGCGTAGATGGCAACGGAGAGCCTGACAGCGCAGGTGTGCGTGTAGGTTTCAAGGGTCTGGTTACCTGTGTGGATTTGGATGGCAATGCAGGCCTGGAATTTGCGCTGCAGGATGCCACAGGCGGTATGCCAATGTTCAATTTCTCAGATGTGAATGTGAACGGGTCACCTTACGTGGTAACCTTGGGTGATGAATTGGAGGTTTACGGTGCCATTCAGGGTAGCCGGGGTCTTACCCGTCTGTTCCTGGATTCTATCGTAGTAGTTTCTTCGGGCAACACGCTTCCTGCTCCGGCATTGGTAACTACCTTGAATGAATCCACCGAAGGTGAACTGATCCGTATCGAAGGTGCTACACTGCTCAACCCATCTCAGTGGCCTGCTCCGGGTAACAATGCCAATATCCAAATCGTGGTAAACAATGATACGCTGACATTGCGCATCGACCGGGATACTGAAGTCGATGACAGCGTATCTACACCGAATGGGCCATTCAATATCGTAGGTATCGGCTGGCAGTTTGGATCTACCTCGCCTTGGTTGAGTGGCTATCAGATCATTCCACGTATCCCTTCAGACATCGAGTCTCAGCCTTCTACCGTTGGCCAGCCATGTGCCGACCTGTACTTCTCAGAGTACCTGGAAGGTAGCGGCAGCAACAAGGTGCTGGAAATCTACAATCCTACCAACACCACCATCGATTTGTCGGCCTATCGTATGGAGCGATTCAACAATGGTGCAACCTCTGGCGCATACGTATTCCAGCCTGTAGGTACAATTGCCCCTGGTGGTGTATTCATCGTAGCTAATCCATCATCAGATCCTGCCATTCTGGCAAAGGCCGATACGACGGACGCTATTACGTTCTTCAATGGTGATGATGCCATCACACTCATGAAAGGCATCGATACCCTGGATATTATCGGTAAAGTAGGGGAGGATCCGGGAACCAACTGGACAGTAGGCACAGGTGCTACCTCCGAGTTTACGTTGGTTCGTAAGAGCTCCGTTTTCAATGGTACAACCAACTGGGCGCTCAGCACTACCCAATGGGATGTGTATCCTCAAAACTTCTCCGATTCTCTGGGAAGCCACTACCAACTGCCTTGCAGCACACAGCTGCCGGCTGAGTTGTTCTTCGTGGCTGCTACGCAGGATCTGGAAGAAGCACAGGGCCCTGCCAGCGCCAATGTCGGTATTGCCAACCCTGATGCGGTGAATGCAACTACCGTAGAGGTATACGTAAAAGGTGGTTCTGCTGTAAACGGTACTGACTACCAGTTTGCCGATACAACTATCAACTTCCCGGCTGGCTCTTCCAACCCGGTAAACCTGAGTGTAGCCATTATCGACAACGCTGTTCAGGAGCCAAACCGTACCATCATCCTCGGTTTGCGCAATGCGACAGCAGGTGCTAACATCTCTATCGACAGCATGGTGATTACCATCCTCGACGATGACACACCGCTGCCGGTATACACCATTGCACAAGTACACACCGAAAATGCTGATGGTGTGGCTGATTCACTGGCGGTAGAATGTGAATTGCGTGGTGTTGTTACCAGCCTTGACTTCGATGGCAATGCCGGTCTGTCATTCTACATGACTGATGGTACAGGAAGCATCAACGTGTTCAACTTCGTAGATGTAAGCAACTATGTGGTAACTCCGGGCGATAGCATCCATGTACAAGGTGTAATCGAGCAGTTCCGTGGACTTACTGAAATCATTCCGGATAGTATTGGCGTTATTTCTCAAGGCAACCCGGTTCCTGCACCACGCTTGGTTACCGACCTTGATGAAAGTACAGAGAGCGAGTTGGTGCAGATGTATGGCCTCGCCATTATCGATACCAATGAGTGGACTAACACAGGTTCCGGTTTCAATGTACGCTTCATGAATGCTGCTGCAACAGATACCTTCCTGATTCGGATTGACAATGACAGTGAAGTGTTTGGCACTGCCAAGCCTACTGCCGGAGCATACTACATCATCACAGGTATTGGTAATCAGTTCAATCCAACAGCGACTGCTCCATTCCTGGACGGTTATCAGCTGTTGCCACGGTACATTACGGATATCGAAGAGATTCTGGCACCACAGGCAGATTTCAGCACAACTGATCTGGGTAATCGTGCTTATGACTTCACCGATCTGTCTACCAACAATCCTACTGAATGGGAATGGAATTTCGGTGACGGTAGTGCCTTGGTGAATACACAGAACGCTAATCATACTTACAGCGCCGATGGCATGTATCAGGTGTGTCTTACTGCCGGTAACGTGGCCGGAAGCACCACAGCCTGCGATTCTGTCAATGTAGTTACGGTTGGTCTGGATAATGATCTGGCCAATGGTTTGCAGTTGTTCCCTAACCCGGTTACCAGCGATCTGCAGGTACAGTCTGCCAATGTAATGCAGCAGATTCAGGTGGTGAATACAACGGGGCAAGTGGTACTACGTGCACAAGTAGGAGCTACTGTAACACGTATTCCGGTAGCTGCATTGCCTGCAGGACAGTACTTTATTGTGATCCGCTTTGCAGAAGGCGAAGTTGTAAGAAGCTTCCAGAAGCAATAAACTTACAATGTGACATATTTACAGAAAGCCGGCCTAATACGCCGGCTTTCTGTTTTTTAGGCCTCTTAATTTGGGTAGTGTGTAAAAAATACGCTCAACATGCATGCTTTACGGACAAATAGTGCTAATTTTGACATAAATCTTACTTCCACTACTACAAATACCCCGCACAACCCTTAAGCTTTGTAGTATGGCGTATACTTATGATCACCCCCGTCCGGCAGTAACGGTGGACAACCTGATCTTCAGTTTTGAAGAGAAGGAAGTTCAGGTGTTACTGGTACAGCGGAGGCTTCCACCCTTCAAGGGTGAGTGGGCACTGCCCGGCGGATTTGTAGAAATCAATGAATCGTTGGACGATGCGGCTCTTCGTGAGTTGCGGGAGGAGACGGGTATCGACAATGCCTACATTCAACAGCTGAGGTCATTTGGTGAGGTAGACCGCGATCCACGCGGCAGAATCATCTCTGTAGCCTATTTTGCCCTGGTTCGAAAGGAAACACTGAAGATAAAGCCCGGGTCAGATGCACAAGGCGTGGCCTGGTTCAATGTCAATGACCTTCCCATTCTGGCATTCGACCACGACGAAATCATCGACTACGCAGTAGAATACCTACGAGACCTGTTCAAGTACAAGCCAATCAGTTTCGAGCTCTTACCGGATAAGTTTACCCTCACAGAAATGCAGCGCCTCTACGAAGCCATTACCAATAGGGAAATGGACAAGCGCAACTTCCGCAAGAAGATTATGAACATGGATATCTTGCGCGAGTTTGAAGGGGAGTCCGATAGGGTGGTGAAGCGTATGGCTACCTTGTATACCTTCGACCGGAATAAATTCCGGAAACTCACCGAGGAAGAGCGGGATAAGATTACTTTCTACTAAAGGCGATTACCCGAATAATTAGTATCACCTCAGTTCCCCGAAACGGGCAATTGTGTTATTTTTGAGGCATATTAACAGCCCAAGGTCATGAAAGTAGTACTCATCATCCTGTCTTTTATCACTTTCTTCATCATCAGCCAGTACTTCGTGGAATTTGCTTTTGCCGGGCATAAAGTAATCAAGACGTTCTTCTCCCTGGCTATCTCCGGCATCTTCATCGCTGTTGCCTTTGGTGCTGCCGACACGCTGATGGCCGACGAAGAGGCAGCTTAAATTGCCGTTAGATTGGCTTCGCAATAGCGAAGTTGTTCCTCCCATTCCGCTGCTGAGCTCTCCAGCCAGTATCCTTCTTTGTTTTCCGTCATATCCAGTATCAAAAGCCTGTCCGGGTACACGTTGGCCTTGAAGTGGAATAAGTGATAGCCGGTACCTATGATGTCAAGTTGATCGAACGATGCGTCATCGACGATCCGGAAAAAGGTTTTGTTGTTCGGATATTTCAAATAAATGGGAAACTGATGTGGATTTTTCATAATTTAACAACAGTTTGAAGCATACAAGCTGCGGCTTGAAAAGTAACCAAAAACCATGAAAGCCTCCCTCCCCGTTGGAAAAGTGCTTGGAATAGATGTAAAGATACACTGGACCTTCCCGTTGCTCTTGGTATATATCGCCTACACGGAGTGGACTGCAGGTAGTTCTACCGCTGACATTCTATGGACGCTGGCATTGGTATTGCTGGTGTTTGTGTGTGTGGTGATGCATGAGTATGGCCACGCCCTTACCGCCCGCCGTTTTGGGGTGGCTACCCGCTCAATCACCTTGCTGCCGATAGGTGGCGTAGCAAGTCTGGAGAAGATGCCGGAGCAGCCGCGACAAGAGCTCTTGGTAGCTATTGCAGGCCCGCTTGTCAATGTGGTGATTGCCTTGGTGCTGCTATTGCTGTTGGGAAAACAAATACAGATCTGGGAAGATCCTTCCCTGGAGATCGGACAGGGCAAGTGGTTGGTGGCACAACTGTTTTGGATCAACATCATGCTGGTGCTGTTCAACGCACTTCCGGCGTTTCCCATGGATGGCGGGCGTGTGCTGCGGGCCTCGCTGGCTATGCGGATGTCCCGTTTACAAGCAACACGTATCGCCTCTATCGTAGGCCGAATCATGGCTGTAGGCTTTGTGATCGCCGGATTTTATTTGAACCCCTTCCTGATGGCCATCGGATTGTTCGTGTGGCTGGGGGCTTCAGGCGAGTATCAGGTTGAAAAGAAGAAGCAGCAGATCAGCCATCTGTCCATTGGCGATATGTATCTGATGACGACTGATTTGTTGCCTGCATCAGCAACCCTTCAGGAGCTGAAGAATCTCATGCTGGAAGGATTCCTGAAGGTCGTATTCCTGGCTGATGAGCAGGGGAATCCCGTTCGGTATGTAACACGGGAGGAACTGGTAGCCATACTTGCAGAGCGTCCGGATAGTCAGCTGGAGGAGGTGCCTGCACATGCCGTTGACACCATACTACATGTCGATGAGAAACTCGTAAGTGTTGTAGAAAAGGTATATGCAGGCAAGCAATCTATCTTACCGGTGATGGCGGCAGACAGCCTCAAGGGCTTTGTAACCCGTGATGCGATTATTCGTGCATGGAGTATGCCTGAGCCTTGACTATGTCCATCTTTCAACTGACAGAAGAGTTGTTGTTTCCTCCGGTGCATCTGGCAGATGCTGACGGATTGCTGGCCATGGGAGGTGACTTGTCGCCCGACAGGCTGTTGCTGGCCTACCGGATGGGGATTTTTCCCTGGTACAACCACCGGAGCCCCATATTGTGGTGGAGTCCCGACCCCAGAATGGTATTGCTGCCACAGGAAATCAAGGTCAGCAAAAGCATGAAACAATGGTTGAAGCAGCAGCCATACCGACTGACCGCCGATGTTGCCTTTGACCGGGTGATGGACCACTGTGCAGCAGTCCGGCGAAAAGGACAGCGGGGTACCTGGATTCTCCCTGAGATGAAAGCCGCCTATCTGGAGTTACACAAACTCGGCTACGCTCATTCCATTGAGGTATGGCAGGAGGATAAACTTGTAGGAGGCCTGTATGGAGTGCAGTCCGGCAAGGTCTTCTCCGGAGAGTCCATGTTCTCGTTGGCTGCCAACACCAGCAAGCTGGCATTGATCGCCTTGTGTAAGCAGGCGGAAGCACTAGATATTACGTTGATCGACTGCCAGATGTATACCGAACATCTGGCCTCCATGGGAGCCCGGGAAATCGACCGCTCTGCATTTACCACCTACCTGCCCAAATGGTCGGAGCAACAGGCCAATGCCGGTAGCTGGCAGGAGTGGAAAATCAACAGGCCATAGGTGTTGCTGTTGCTATCAGCCTGTTGCCCTCAACATCAGCGGGCAAGCGCCACCGGCCATCCCTTCACCAACAGGTAATACGAGGACATAGCTAGTAAGCCTGCACTGTATTACAACTCACCTAACAACCAGAGGATGAGCAGGATCAGTAATACCAGTGCCAGCGCAGAAATGATCAGGTTGAGCAAGCTGCCGAACAAGCCGGGTAACAGCCAATCCAACAAGGCCAGAATGGCAAGTACCAGAAACACCATCAGTACAATCTCCAGTGTGCTGGCGCCTTGCCGTTGGGCGTCGGCTACGGCACCCTCCCTCCAGGAAGCTACCTTGCCGGGAGCTTTGGCAATAGCCCTCACCAGATTGCCTGCCTTGCGGGCAAACACTTTTGACGGGCGGGGTGCTACATCCTGCTGCGCAATGTCTGTCTCACTTTGGTCTGTTACCGGTGCATCTGCCGGCGGAACCGGTTGTTCCAGTTGTACATAGGCATCAGCACCACCGGAAGAGGAGGCGCTGCCGGTGAGTAAGGAAGAAGAACAACTAGCCAGTAATAGGCTACCTATAATGGAAAAGAGGAAAATCAGCCTGTTCATTTTTCTGGTTTTTGGTGATGAAACGGCTATGAAAATAGCCTTTTCGACTGGTACGGACAATCCGAAACGGTACCAATCTGCCAACATATGGTGGATTTTTATCGGCTGTTCACAATAAACCACCACCACCACGCATTTCCTATCTGTTACATTTATGCTCAAATCAACTCTTATGACCAAAGCGCTGGTTTTTCTGTTTGCCTGCTACAGTGTATGTGTTTCGGCGCAGGACATCCAATGGGCATCCAGACTCATCAAGTACAGTTCGCAGTATGGCGCCACCTCCTACAGCGCCCGCCAGGTGCTGGGTCGTCCGAATGTGATTCCACCCAACTACGGCGCCAGTCAGGTAGCATGGGCGCCAGCACGTGAGGAGAATAATGGCCTCGACCATGTATGGGTGGCTTTTGAGCGTCCCATGCAGGTGCAGCAGATTGCCGTAGTGGAGAACCTGAATCCGGGCTCTATCTTCAAGATCATCCTGTACGACACACGCGGCAGAGCCCATACGGTGTATGAGAACAGAAATCCCTCTTCCGTGATGATGCCCGGTCGCATCTTCCGGCAATTCATCAACCGTACCGACTATCAGGTGGAGAGCCTGCGTCTGGAGATCAAGACCAACGCAGTGCCCGGTATGAATCAGATCGATGCCATCGCTATTGCTGACACCCGCGAACCGATTGAGCCGGCCATCAATACCATGGCATACCTGGAAGAGCCCGGCAACCCGGAGAACCTGGGCCCCGCCATCAACAGTCGCTTTGAGGATAGGTTGCCGATTATTTCTCCTGATGGAAGAACCTTGTACTTTGCCAGGAAAGAGCAGCCCGATGCCAGCGGGCAATATTTGTCCGATGAGATATTCTATTCCACCCTCATGCCGGGCAACCTGTGGAGTCAGGCAACCAATATCGGCGACCCGCTCAACAATCAGTTCCACAACTACGTGGTTGCCGTTTCTGCCGATGGTGATCGCCTGGTGTTGGCTAATGAATACAACCGATTGGGCAGCGAGGGTGTCAGCATCAGCACCCGCCGGGGCGACAGATGGCGATCTCCGGAAGCACTGCGCATCAAGAGCATGTACAACAAGAATGAGTTCTCCTGCTACCACATGAACGTAGATGAGGACGTAATCCTGCTGGCCATTGAGCAAGACGACACATACGGCGACATGGACATCTATGTGAGCTTCCTGGAGGAAGGCAACAAATGGAGCGCACCGATGAATCTGGGGCCGGTGGTCAACACCGCAGGCATAGAGGGCAGTGCCTTCCTGGCGGCAGATGGTGTTACCGTGTACTTCAGCTCCAATGGCCATGCCGGGTATGGAGGGATGGACATGTTCATGACACGCAGGCTGGACGATACCTGGCTGCGATGGTCGGAACCGGTAAATCTGGGGCCACGCATCAACAGCCGGCAACAGGAATACAACTACACCATCCCCGCCCGTGGCGACTACGCCTACTTCTCCAGCAGCAACAGCATCTATGGCGCTGCTGACCTGTACCGCATTCCGCTGCCCAGGGAGGTACAGCCACTGCCGGTAGCACTGCTGCAGAGTCAATTTATCGATGCCATAACGGGTGAACCTTTGGAGGTGACGCTACGGGTAACTTCGGGGAATGTGTTGCTGGAAGAAACCCCGGCGGCAGAAGAAAAGAAGGTGAAGGGCAAATTCGGGCTGGTGATACCCCGGAGGCCGGACTTTGAGGTGGTGGCGGAAGTACCCGGCTATTATCCCTCCCATCCGGTGCCGGATGAGGCGCCAACAGATGAGGACATGTACATGGACTTCGATGAAGAGGATGACTTTCAGACGTTGTTGCGCGAAGCCAAAGAACGGGTGTACGAAGATATCCGCGACAAAGAGCTGAATCCGATGGATCCCAAAGACAGGGAACTGCTCGATGAGACCATCCAGCGTGCACTGGACCGTACCTTACAGGGTCGCCGTGTACGTCCCGAGGAGCGCCGGCAGATGGAAGA
>CAYYHM010000027.1:13940-18377 GCA_964471795.1 uncultured Chitinophagales bacterium
ACCGTACCTTACAGGGTCGCCGTGTACGTCCCGAGGAGCGCCGGCAGATGGAAGAGGCCATTACTGAGGATGTGAACGCATCACTGAAGCAACCGGACCAAACCTATGTGGAGGTGACGGAAGACATAGAAATGGTGCCCCTACGAGAAGGCCAGATCATCCGGATCAACAACATCTATTTTGCCGCCAACAAGTCGTACCTGTTGCAGGAGTCTTTTGCCGAACTGGAGCGTATTGCTGCATTCCTCACACAAAACCCCAACATAGTGGTGGAAATAGGAGGCCATACCAACGGATTGCCCAGTGACGACTTCTGCAATCAGTTGTCCAGTGAGCGTGCAGAGCGGGTGTATCAGCATCTGGTGGAGCAGGGTATTCCTGCCGACAGGCTCCGTTGGAAGGGGTATGGGAAAACGCAGCCCATTGCAGACAATGCGACCCTCGCCGGCCGTAAAAAGAATCAGCGCGTAGAGCTGAAGATCATCGAGGTACGGTGATGGGCAGTGTTCAGGCATGAGGTCTGCCTTCATTACATCGTAGCGGGCACGTTGGCCTGTGGCATTGGTATAGTACGGAGCCGCTGCAAGGGCCTCTCCCGTTGACCGATGCATGGGATACAATGGATACCATAAAAATGGGTAGGCAGGGCATTTTGACGGCCTGGATTCCAGCCGGTATTCATATGTTTTCGGTATATTGAATGCTTTCTTTTTGTAATTCCTTATACAGGCCCTAATTCAATGCCCATGAGAACAATCCTGATCGGTTGGCTGCTGCTTTTCGTCCTTTCTTCCTGCCAGCAGCAAAAGAAATTCACCGGATTCGATGAAGCCTATGTGCCGTACATTGCTGCCTTTACCTCGGGTAGTATTTCCAAGGAAGGCGAGGTTACGGTGGAACTTACCACCAATGTGATCGATGCCGACAAGGTGGGGTCCGATGCCGGCAACTTGTTGACAGTTTCCGGGGGTACTGCCGGAGCAGCGTCCTGGGCCGACAGGCGTACCATCGTGTTTACACCGAAGGAGGCGTTTACGCCGGGCGATGAGCTCACAGCAACACTGCGCCTTGGCGATATTATGCAGGTGCCGGATAGTCTGGCACTATTCACTTTTCCGGTATACATCACAGCGCAATACGTACAGGTAGAGGTAGAAGCCATCGTGAATGCCTCTGCCAGCAATTGGGACGTAAAGCAGGTGCAGGGTCGTGTATTGTCGGCTGATGTGGCAGAACCTGAAGAGATTCAGGCGGCCTTCACAGCCCGCTACGATGGCACCGAGGTAAACATTAGCTGGGCGCATGAAGGGAACCGGAAATCCCACTTGTTTACCATTGACGGACTGCAGCGTGGTGACCAGGATCGTGAGCTGGTAATTACCTGGGACAAGAAATCGCTTGGCCTGGAGGAAGGGGGCACCGCTACTGCCATCATACCCTCGTTCGAAACGTTCGAAGTGTCTGCAGTACGGGTACAACAGGCGCCTGACCAGCGGATAACGATAGAGTTCAGCGATCCGCTGGAATCCGGCCAAAACCTGGCCGGGCTGGTAGAGATTGAGGGGATCAACACGACCTATTCCATAGAAGTGAATCAGATACACCTGTACCCGGGTACACAGATCAGCGGACAATATCCGCTCACCGTGCATCAAGGGATACGGAATGCCCGTGGAAAAGCGCTGGAAAAGACGTTCACGCAGCTGGTGCAGCTCGAAGAACTAAAGCCGGCAGTCCGGCTGGTAGGGCATGGCACCATCATGCCCGGATCACAAGGCCTGGTGTTCCCGTTTGAAGCGGTGAACCTCAGCAAGGTCGATGTCACCATCATCAAGGTATACGCCGACAATGTGTTGCAATTTCTGCAGGTAAACAACCTGGAAGGGAAGGATGAGTTACAGCGTGTGGGCAACGTGTTGCTGGAAACAACTGTTCCGCTGGAACCCACCGATCCATCCGCTCACCACAGGTGGACACGCTACGGTATTCAGCTGGAAAAATACATCAAGGCGGAGCCGGGGGCTATATACCATGTAGGTCTTAGCTTCAGGCCTTCCTATAGCATGTACTCCTGTGGCAGTGATGCGGCATTGCAGGATCCGGAGCTGGACTATCCCTACATGGATGCCCAATGGGATCAATATGAGCAATACGGGTATTCCAACTGGGACTACTGGAGCAGCTATTGGTATGGGGAGGATTACTCCTGGGTAGACAGGGACAATCCCTGCAAGCCAGCCTATTACCGCCGGGACAGGTTTGTGGGACGGAACGTGCTGGCCTCAGACATCGGGTTGGTGGCTAAGCTGGCCAACGATGGCACCTTGCTCGTTACCGCCTCCAGTGTGTCCACCACACGGCCGATGGGCAACATAGTCATTACGGCCTATAACTTCCAGCTACAACCTATAGCCACCCTGCGTACCAACGCCGAAGGGCAGATGCAGACGGTATTGCAAGAGAAGCCCTTTGCATTGGTGGCGGAAAGTAACGGCAGATATGGATATCTGAAGATGGCTGACGGCAATGCGCTGTCGGTTTCACGGTTCGATGTGTCGGGCGCCACCTACGAGAACGGGGTGAAAGCCTTCCTGTTTGGTGAGCGTGGCGTATGGCGCCCGGGTGATTCCATCTACCTGCAGATGGTGGTGGAAGATCCGGAGGGTACGTTGCCGGCCGACCTGCCGGTGCAGCTGACGCTCACGGATCCCCGCGGCACAGTGGTGTCCAAAACGGTACATCGACCCACAGCCAAATCGTGGTATGATCTGCGCTTTGCCACTGCTGAGGAGGCTCCTACCGGCACCTGGACAGCCAGCGTAAAGGTGGGTGGCAGCACCTTCTATAAGCGGCTGAAAGTTGAAACCATCAAGCCCAACCGGCTCAAGATAGACCTTACCGCCGGTGAGATGGAGGCAGGTTCCGACGAAGTGTCGTTGCAACTTTCTTCCCGGTGGCTACATGGCGCTATTGCCGGTCCGTTGAAATACACCATCGAAGGGCAGCTGAAGGCTGCCGGAACCCGCTTTGCCAACTATGGGGATTTCCGGTTCGATGATCCTTCCATCAGGTTCTTCATGGAGCCGGCTATGCTGGCAGACGATAAGCTGGATACACGCGGAGAGGCATCAATTACCGCTGCTATTTCGGAGTATGGACAGGCACCGGGCAAGCTCGCCCTGCACCTCACCACGCAGGTGTATGAGCCGGGAGGAGATATGAGTGTAGACCGCATGAGTATTCCATTTGACCCCTATGAGGCCTATGTGGGCATTCGCATACCAAAGGGTGACAGGAGCTACAATATGCTGCTCACAGATAAGGAGCATCAAGTGCAATTGGTGGCCCTCACACCTGAGGGCAAGCCACTGGCAGACAGACAGCTGGAGGTAGCCATCTACAAGCTCGACTACTCGTGGTGGTGGGAGCAGGATGGAGAGGGTCGTGTGGCGGACTACTTTTCCCGGTCCTATGCCAGACCCATTCATACGGCAGCAGTTACCACCAATCAGAAAGGGGAGGCTACCTATCCACTTCGGATCAATTATCCTGAGTGGGGGATGTATCTGGTAAGCGTTACCGACGAAGTAGGTGGCCACACGACCGGTGCTACTACCTTCATAGACTGGCCGGGTTGGGCAGGCCGGGCACGTGGCGAACGCCCGGGAGGCGCTGCCATGCTCAGCTTCTCGTCTGATAAGCCGGACTATAAGATTGGCGATAACATTCGACTTACCGTGCCATCGTCTGCCGGGGGTCGGCTTTGGGTAAGTCTGGAGACGGGCAACTCCATAGTGCGTCAGTTTTGGGTAAGCACAGATGAGGAACAGACCATCATCGATATCCCTGCAACGGCAGCTATGACGCCAACGGTATATGCACATGTCACGCTGATACAGCCGCATGCACAGACAGCCAACGACCTGCCCATCCGGCTGTATGGGATTATCCCCCTGCAGGTGGAAGACCCAACAACACACCTGCAGCCGGTACTGACTACAGCGGCCGAGTGGCGGCCGGAAACGTCCGCTACAGTCAAGGTAAGTGAACAGCAAGGCAAACCTATGCGGTATGTGGTGGCGGTGGTGGATGAGGGCCTGCTGGACCTTACCCGCTTTGCGACACCTAACCCATGGAGCTACTTCTATGCGCGACAGGCGTTGGGGGTACGTACCTGGGATATGTATGATCAGGTGCTGGGTGCCTTTGGTGGCAGAATGGAGCAATTGCTCAGTGTGGGTGGCGATGAGGCATTACAGACAACAGGATCCAACCGGGCCAATCGCTTTCCCCCGATGGTGCGGTTTATGGGGCCATTCACGCTGGGCAGGGGACAAACGGCTCAGCACCGCATTGATGTGCCCTCCTATGTGGGGTCCGTCAGAACCATGGTCATCGCAGCAGGCGACGATGGCAACTATGGGGAAGCAGACAAGG
>CAYYHM010000027.1:18477-22170 GCA_964471795.1 uncultured Chitinophagales bacterium
AGAACCATGGTCATCGCAGCAGGCGACGATGGCAACTATGGGGAAGCAGACAAGGTGGTGCCCGTACGGAAGCCGCTGATGGTGCTGGCTACCGTGCCCCGGGTGTTGGGTCCACAAGAGCAGCTTACAGTGCCGGTATCGGTGTTCAGCATGAAGGAGTCCCAGCGACAGGCAACCGTGGATATCAAGGTCTCCGGGCCGCTCACCGTGGTTGGAGCAAGCAGGAAAACGGTCAACTTCAACGGTATGGGTGAACAATTGATCGCCTTTGAAGCAGCTGTGGGAGAATCCACCGGATGGGCTACCATCGAGATAACTGCAACCAGCGGTCAGGAGTCTGCCAAACAGACCATACAGGTGCCTGTGCGCAGCCCCAATCCGGTAAGTACACTTCGACAGTCTGCCACCTTGCAGGCAGGAGAGAGCATGAACCTGTCACTCTCTCCGGTGGGTATGAAGGGCACCAATTCCGGTCAGCTAGAACTGACCGCATTACCACCTATGAACCTCAGCGGGAGGTTGCACTACCTCATCGGCTATCCGCATGGCTGTGTGGAGCAAACCACATCGAAGGCATTCCCGCAGCTCTTTGTGCAGGATCTGGTGCGCCTGCAACCCGAACAGGCACAAAAGCTGGAGGCAAATGTGAAGACCGCCATCGCCAAGCTGAACAGCTTCCAGCAAGCCAATGGTGGGTTGTCCTACTGGCCCGGATTGAATACGGTAGACGACTGGTCGTCGGTATATGCCGGACACTTCATGCTGGAGGCCAAAGCCCGGGGATATGAGCTGCCCTATGGCTTCCTGGACAAATGGGTGGGGTATATGCAAAACACGGCCAACCAATGGGTACATACCGGCAACTCCAACTATAGCTATTCTTCTGAGATGATACAGGCTTACCGGCTGTATGTGCTGGCGTTGGCGGGGAAAGCCTCCCTGGCGGCCATGAATAGACTGAAAGCACAGCCCGGTCTGTCGGTACGAGCCAAATGGCGGTTGGCCGGTGCCTACAGCTTGGCAGGACAGCAATCGGTGGCTTTACAATTGGTGCGGGGGTTGGAGGTCAACTTCCCCGAGGAGAGAAGCTACCATACCTACGGATCTGCTATGCGCGACAAGGCGATGGTGCTGGAAGTGATGATTGCACTTGGGTTGCAGGAGTTGGCGCAGCCCCTGGTGAAGGAGCTGTCCCAGTCCATGGCTTCCAACAAGGTGTACAGCACCCAAACTACTGCCTACAGCCTGCTGGCTTTGTCTCGGTATGGGGCCTCAAAAGCGGGGCAAGTAGCTGCAACATGGGCGACGGGCGGCGACAGGCGGCAAGTCCGTGAAGACAAGCCGATTTACCTGACAGACCTTACCGAGGCGCAACTGGCAAGTGGCACGCTGCAAGTGACGAATAATCAGCAGGTGCCGCTCTATGTCATCCTGCAGCGGACAGGTCAGCCATTGCCGGGCAACGAGGTGTCGTTCAGCAATAAGGTAGAGGTGCGCATCGTGTACCGCAACCGGGAGGGGCAGCCGCTGGATGTGCGCAGCCTGCCGCAGGGGCAGTCGTTTACGGCGGAGATCACGGTTACCAATACAACACAGCAGAAAGTGTACAACATGGCACTTGCCTATGGCGTGCCCTCCGGCTGGGAGATCACTACCGGCAGGTTGGACGAACAATCGTATGGTAGCGCTGCCACCACGCCAACCTACAGCGATACCCGGGATGACAAGGTGCTGAACTATTTCAACCTGGATGCCGGGGGCAAGGCGGTGTTCCGTGTAGGACTGCTGGCTGCCTATGCCGGAAGGTATTATCTGCCGGCAACACTGGTTGAGGCCATGTACGATATGGATATAGCCGCACAAGAAGCAGGGCAGTGGGTCAATGTTACGCCGGCAACGGATAACCTACCCTAAGCAAGCAGGGATGAGCCGCTTGTATTCCCTGCGCTATTGGTTGGCACTGATGCCGCTGGCTGCCATGGTAGTATTTTGGGAGATGGATCCGGACGACTTGTTCGATGTGCCCAGCTCCACCATACTGCTGTCAGCAGACGGTACACTCCTATCTGCCGGTGTGGCCACTGATGGTCAGTGGCGCTTTCCACTTACGGCAGGGGTGCCCGACAACTACCGGGCTGCGGTGCTGACCTTCGAAGACAAGCGGTTCTACAGGCACAATGGCATTGATCCCGCAGCCTTGATACGGGCCCTCTACCTCAACTGGCAGCAACGGTCGGTAGTGTCCGGTGGCAGCACCATCACCATGCAGGTAGCCAGGATGGCGCTGGGCAACCTGCCAAGAACCCTCTGGAACAAGTGCCGGGAGATGGTGTGGGCAGTGCGCATGGAACTGTCGATGTCCAAAGAGCAAATCCTGAACCTCTATGCCTCGCAGGCACCGTATGGTGGCAATGTGGTGGGGCTGGAGGCAGCAGGTTACCGGTATTTTGCCCGCCCATTGCAGCAGCTCAGCTGGGCAGAGGCCGCCACACTGGCCGTGTTGCCCAACAGTCCCGCACTGATACATCCGGGTCGCAACCGGGAGGCGCTGCTACGGAAGCGAAATCAGCTGCTGGAAGCGCTCACAGCAGCGGGGCATCTTAGCCCGACCGATCTGCTGCTGGCCTGCCAGGAGCCATTGCCGGAAGAGCCACACCCCTTACCGCAGCAAGCCTATCACCTGTGGTCTACCTTGCAGCAGGAGCAAGGCGGGCCTGTATGGCACAGCACACTGGATGCCGGCCTGCAACAGCGGGTGGCGGAACGCGTGTTGATACATCACCGGCAACAGCGGCTCAATGAGATCCACAACGCAGCGGCTATGGTAGTGGATATAGCCACCGGCGAGGTGAAGGCGTATGTCGGCAATGTGCTGGAGGCCGGCGAAGAGCACGGGCAGGCGGTAGACATGATACCGGCAAACAGAAGTTCAGGAAGTATTATCAAGCCATTTCTGTATGCAGCAGCGTTGGCCGATGGTAGTCTGCTGCCACAGCAATGGCTGCCTGACATCCCGGTAAACTTCGGTGGATATGCACCGGTGAACTACGACGAAGCCTATGATGGCATGGTGGCAGCAGATGAGGCGTTGGCGCGATCGCTGAACGTACCTGCTGTGCAGTTGCTGAAAACATACGGTGTGGCGCGCTTCCGTGATCGGTTGCAATCTTATGGGTTCACCACGTTCCGGTTTCCGGCAGCACATTATGGGCTCACGCTTATACTTGGTGGTGGTGAGGTAACCCTCTTTGAGCTGGCACAGGCATACCGGCTGCTGGCCTTGTCCGTACAGGCTGCCGATACCATCACCGGCATTACCCTGCTGCAGGGTGACAAGAAGACCCTACTGGACAACCTGCATCCGGGGGCGGCATTCGCTGTGGCGGAAGCGTTGACAAACGTAAAACGACCGGATGAAGAAGCCGCCTGGCAATCCTTTGCCCGACAGCGGCGGATAGCGTGGAAAACAGGCACCAGCTTTGGCCACAGGGATGCCTGGGCTGTAGGGTTTACGCCGCAGTATGTAGTAGCGGTATGGGTAGGCAATGCAGATGGAGAGGGTAGGCCGGCCTGCACCGGTGCACAAGCAGCAGCCCCCTTGTTGTTCGATATATTCCACCTGCTGCCCTACCAGCAGTTCTTCAGCAAGCCCTACGACTTTCTGGAGCAACAATCTATATGCAAGGTGACAGG
>CAYYHM010000027.1:22270-27715 GCA_964471795.1 uncultured Chitinophagales bacterium
TCTTCAGCAAGCCCTACGACTTTCTGGAGCAACAATCTATATGCAAGGTGACAGGTTATTCTGCCGGGGTCCACTGTACCGACATCATGGAGCAGGATGTGCCCCAAGTACATCGGCAAGTGGGGCAATGTCCGTTCCACAAGGACCTGCTGTTGAACGCAGGAGGCACGCATCAGGTCACCTCGGCCTGTTATCCGCTGTCGGACATGCAGCACAGGTCCTATCTGGTGCTGCCGCCGGCTGTGGCCTACTATTATCGCCAACGGCATGCTGATTTGCCGGTGTTGCCAGTATGGCTGCCGGGTTGCAGCCCCGATCAAAACAGGATGTCCATGCTGTATCCTCTCCCCGGTGCCCGCATCTTCCTGCCGGTGGCAGCAGACGGTCGCCAGCAGTCCGTACTCCTCGAGGCAGGTCATCAGTACCCCGATCATCAGATCTTCTGGTTCATCAATACCACCTTCATGGGCAGCACACGCGGCAGGCATCAGCTGGAGGTAACCTTGCCTCCCGGCGATTACCAATGGGTGCTAACCGATGAGGATGGCGAAATGCAGCAACAGGCTTTTACCATTATAGGACAATAACGGGCCAGCATGTGGATTTGCTGGAAACGAGTGGGCAAGAATTAGCAGCATTTTAGTAATTTTCAAGCTTTTATTGTGAGACAACGACTTACCTATGGCAAGAACCCTGTACGCATTTCTCCTGCTGCTGCTTTTGGAAGTGGGTCTACGGGCTCAGAACATTCAGTTGTTTGCAGATGATTTCAATGCAGGACAACCTTCCTTTACCCTCAACAACGATCCTCAGTTTCCATTGACCGGTCCCAATCAGTGGATCGTCAATGCCGAATACAACGGATTCCCCCTCTATGCCAATACCATCTCACAGGATAGCATTCAGGGTGGTGGCACCATAAACGGTGCACCGGGTAGTCGCTACCTCCACATACATGATGCAGGTGCTTTTACCTCCAATGGCATCGCCAACGCCAACTTCAACCCTGCTGTAGCATCCGATAACTTCGCCTTCATGACGCAGGCCATCTGCACCAAGTCCATCGAAGATGTGAAGTTGTCCTTCTTCTGGATGTGCGAAGGCAACCCCAATGCCTATGGCGAAGTGTATTACAGTGTCAATGGGGGGCCATGGACAAAGACCGGTGCCGCCAGATACAGTAACCAAAGTAAGTGGCGCTACGAAGTCATTTCCAACCCGGCCTTCGACAATGTGGAAGAACTGCGTTTCGGATTCCGTTGGGTCAACACGGCCAACAGCGGTAATCCCGGCGCTTCCTTCAGCATTGATGAGGTGATTGTGGTAGGCACCTATGATCAGGTGAACAACCCTGTCAGCATCAACGTCAACACCGTAATCCCGGATCCCGTGTGCCGCGGTAGCAACCTCATCGTGCTGGCAAGCATCACCGACACCCTGTGTGCCGGCACCTACCGTTTCTGGCTGTCGGAGCCTGGTGGATCCTTTGCCAATGCCACCAATTTGGGTATCCTGGCTATCAACACGGTGCATTCCAGTGTGGCGGTTGCCATCAGCATTCCGCCCAACTCACCACCCGATACCTGCTACAAGGTGCGGGTAGACCGGATTGCTCCCCTTCCATTGGTAAGCGGCACCGTAAGCATCTGCTTCGAAGTCATCAACTGTCCCAATGTGATTACCACCCGACAGCCGGTGGTGCTGCTGGATCCCGACACCATCTGTGTAGGTAGTGTGATTGATGTGCCGTTCAATTCTACCGGTGTGTACAATCCGAACAACGTGTACACGGCAGAACTGTCCGACTCTACGGGTTCCTTTGCCAATCCGTTCATCCTCGGCTCCATACCTGACCCGAATGCCTACCCGGCCATACCGCCCGGTAATGTAAGCGGTCTGGTGCCCATCAATGTACCACCCGGCTGTGGTTATTACATACGGGTAGTATCCAACGACCCTGTAGCCATCGGCTCCTTGTTCGGGCCGTTCTGTATCCGCGACTGCGACATCACCACCAATCAACGGCTGGACATATCCGTTTGTATCGACGAGTCTACAGGCGCTACCGATACGGTGGAGGTAGACATCAACACCTGGAATACCCTACAGCAATACCAGACGGGCAACAACTTCGAGGTAGAGGTGAGAAGCTCCATGAACTTCGGACTCATCAACAAGGGTGTCATCGGGGCGAAATTAGACACCCAATCCACATCTATCGTCCTGACCATCCCGCCATTGCCCCAGCTGCTGGCAACCGGTATTGTACCGGGAATGTACTACATACGGGTGGTGGCCGATAATGGTACTCAAAAATGGGACATGCTGGGTTCACTGGTACGGCTTACCATAGGTGCGCCAAGTGAAGTGCCGGCACAGGTGATTCCGCTCGATTCCATATTCTGCACCGGAGAAATCGGGGGATTCCGCTTTACGCCATTCAACCCGCAAAGTCAGTACGAATGGCAGTCGCCCAACATGAACAATGGCCAGCCGTTTATCTGGCCGGGCAATCAGCTCTTGATCAACCTGGCCGGTTTTGCGGGCACCTTGCGCGCTCGTGTGCGGGAGATCAACTTCGGCTGCTATGGCCCTTGGTCCAACTATGCTGAATTCCTCGTGGTTACCCCGCCCGATGTGAACATCCGGGGTGGAAAGGTGGCCTGCCTGGGTGACACCGTAAAGTATGAAGTGAACTTCATCGCTGAAACCTACTATGGTTGGGGACTCAATGGTGGGGGAACCATATTGGATACCACCAACAACGAGTTGACTATCTTGTGGGACTCCATCGGCACCTTCCTGATAGACCTTCGGTCGCTGAATGAATGTGGACTTGACTTCGGCTTTCAGGAAGTAACCGTGTACCCTTATCCTGATGCGGATCTGGGGGATGTAGCGGTATGCCGGGGCGAATCAGTAACCCTTACCGCACCGGATAGCCTTACCAAATACTTCTGGTTGCAGGGTAACTCCATCATCAACAAAACGCAGGTGTTTACTTTTACACCCGACCAGAGTACATCTTATATCCTGTTCGTGGAGAATGAGGGTAAATGCAGCGACAGGGATACCATATATATTACAGTAGAAGATCCGATGATTGCTGTCGACTCGGTAGACCTGTGCCGCAATCGTACCGATACCCTCGATGCGGGTATGGCTACGGATATGACCTATCTGTGGGATAATGGCGACACTTCCCGATTCCTCGTGATTGATCAGCCGGGTATTTATAAGGTACAGTTGTTCGACCCGGCTAAAGTGTGTGTCAATGAACGCGTCTTTGCAGTGGAAGAAGTAGGCTGCGGCTATGTGTTGGAGGTGCCCAATGCATTTACCCCCAACAGCGACGGCCTCAACGACCGGTTTGCTCCGCTGGGTGTGGACTTTGAGCTGATCAGTTTCCGGGTGTATAACCGCTGGGGTGAGCTGCTCTACGAAACCAACGACCCCAACGCCTCCTGGGATGGCACCTACAAGGGAGAGGCCTGTGAGCAGGGTGTGTACACCTGGGTGGTGTCTTTCCGTGATGACCTTGGACAGGAGCAGATCGACTCCGGAAATGTGACACTGCTTCGATGAGAAATCCGATAGGCTCCCTTCTGGTATTGCTGGCGTTGGTTGCTGGTTGTACCTGCAACATGCAGGCGCAGGATATGCAGGAAGGCTCATTCCTGTTCTCCAGATTCACCCCCGCCAATGCTGCTGTGGTGGATCAGGAGTTGGAGACAAGGGTGCCTGCTGCCTACCAAGCCCATCCGGAGTACGGGGTGCAGCCTTTTAATGCTTCATGTACAGATTGTGTAGAGCTATTGCAGGAGCGCACCGCTACCGGCCGCACCTTCATCCGCCGCCATACAAACGGCACAGCGCTGGTGCGGCAAGAAGCCTATGGATCGATACATTATAAAGATGAGGCTGGCCAATGGTTGACCATCGATCACCGGTTGCATCCTGCTGCTGATGGCACTCCGGTGTATACTGCTGCCCGTCAGCCAGTGCCTGTAACCATCGACCTGGCAGCAGGTCATACCACACTTACACTGGCCGGGGGTTATCCGCTCCGGTATCAGCAACGCTGGGGCGCCTATGTGGCCAACGCAGCAGGGGAGCAGGTAATGCATCTGGGTACGCCTGATAGGAGCCGGCATACTGCCGGTGATGATGGGGTGTATATCACCAATGCCTGGGCCGGCATGGATGTACGGCTGTGGGTGGCACGCAGCGAGGTGAAGACGGATATCGTATTGAAACAGCAGCCCACAGGATGGCCGGCAGGTGGATACCTGGTGTTCACCGATACCTTGGCGTTGGATCCGCAACTGGCATTGCTGCCGAAGGGTCAAACCTCCTGGTCGCTGGTGGGTGATGAGTGGTACAACGGGCTGGACATTCGTAATGCAACACAAGACTTGCTAGCCGAAGTACATGCCCCACAGGTCAGCGACAACCATGAAGAAGGCTATGCGGCCATCGAGCATCCGGTACACTATCGGGTGAGGGTAAAAGATGGCGCCCATATATTAGAGGTATACACGGCCATCGACTGGCTGATGGATCCGTCTCGGGTATATCCGGTGTTCATCGATCCGCGTGTGGTAGGAACCTCCACCTACAATGCCGGTGATATGGCATTTTCATTTACCGCCAACTGCGCTGCACCCAATCAATATTGCCGCTATCCGCTTACAGTTACCGTGCCAGGGAAGTCAACCATCACCCATGCCTGGTTCGATGCCGAGTATTACAGCAAGGAAACCCAAAGCTGTGGCACCACGCAGGGGGTACTTTGCCGCAAGCGCGATGCCGGCTTCCGCATCGAAGGGCCATGTGGTGTCAGCGGGCCGTGGGCCTGTACGCAACTCAACCCGATTACTACGATACCGGGGCTATGTTATGGCGATTCGATAGTAGGCGATTTTCCGGCAACCGTAACCTGCCGGCCACCCAGCTGCCCCGATCATGTGCTGGACTTTGAGATGCAGAACTTCCACTGCTCTTGTATCACCAACGCCTGCGACACCAGCTGCCACGTGATGCGGCCGGGTACTTGGTCCGTCTATGTGGAGGCGCGTACGTTGGAGGGCAGGGTGTGGCAGGATGCGCTGGTATGTCCCGGCGACACAATCACCCTGAGGGCACAAGGCCAATGGGGCGTACCGCCCTATCTGTTCGACTGGCAGCCGGGTGGAGCTACGGCCTCTCTGTACGACATAGCAGTAGATACACCCACCACCTTTGTGGCTACCATCACAGACCAGTGTGGCGAAAGGGTGGTGGACAGTGCCCGCATTACCATACGGCCCAGCCCTGTGGTTACGCTATCGCAAACCAACGCCCGTTGTTCCAGTGGCTCGGATGGATCGGCAACCGCGACAGGCTCCGGTACGCAAGGGCCCTACTCATATAGCTGGAACACCAATCCTCCCCAAAATACAGCTA
>CAYYHM010000028.1:0-26614 GCA_964471795.1 uncultured Chitinophagales bacterium
AAAGGTGTCGCTACCAGAAAGATCATGTTCAACTGATTACCCGTTGTCAAGACAGAGACCCCGGCTCGAAAGAGTCGGGGTTTTTTTGTCCTATTGTATACCTTTTCTGACCTACTCTTTTCAAGGGCGTTTACACAAAAAGGACACAATAGCCGGTTGTTTGTCTATTTGGTTGTTATAGGTAAGAGAAAAGCTTGCGTAAAAATTTATTTTCTTACTAAAGTTAAGGAATGGCATATCTTCCCTCTGGAAATGGCCTTACTTGTACTGACTATCTTTGCTTATTCAGAAAAGTCAATTAATCAATGGTTTGCCTTTAAATTCGCTCGAAATGACAATCCGTTTCTATAAAATCCTAGTACTATTTACAGTTGTCTTCTATCTGGTTGGTTGCACTAAAACAGAAACAGATCAAAATGGCAACCCATTCAAAATAATTACCATCGGCAAGCAGCTGTGGATGGCAGAAAACCTGAACGTAGATAAATTTCGAAATGGCGATCCTATACCTGAGGTTAGAACTATTGAGGAATGGATGTCGGCAGGAAAAATGAAACAACCTGCATGGTGTTATTACAACAATGATCCTGCCTATGAGCATAAATATGGCAGACTGTATAATTGGTATGCAATAACTGATCCCAGGGGTCTGGCGCCTGAAGGCTGGTCTATACCTGACGATGAAGATTGGTTTGAACTAACCGAATATCTGGGTGGACCCGAATTAGCAGGGCCTAAGCTGAAAAGCAAAGATGGCTGGAACAATAATCAATCCGGCACTAACTCCTCTGGATTTAATGGACTCCCCGGCGGATATCGTGATAACGAAGGAAAGTATGTAGGAATAGGAGAGGATGGTATGTGGTGGAGTTCTACAGAGCACGAGAATGATGATAGCTGGTACACTTACGTGTCAGAAAACGCCTTTAATGTGAGGTGTATCAAAAAGTAATTCCTTTGGCTTGCGTCCTGCTGAAACCCTTGGTTTCTGACCGGTAGCTTATTCTTGAGCCTACCATTGAATAATCCTGCTAGTTCGCCATCTCACTCATGAACTTCAACCGTACCAGCTGGATTTCTTCCATGCTGATGCCGTCGTCCTGCAGTTCGTTGAAGGCCTCCTGTAAGGAGTCGCTTTCTGCTGATCGGAAGTAGTCGAACACGATGTCCACCACATCGGCATCCAGGTTGTCGTCTATGTAGTAGTCTATATCCAGCTTGGTACCGCTGGCCACAATGCTGTCGAGCTCCTGATACAGCTCTTCTTGTGTAAGGTCTTTGGCGCGGGCAATGTCTTCCAGTGGAATCTTGCGGTCTATCTGCTGAATGATAAAGATCTTGTTGCCCGATTTGTTGGCTACCGACCGTATGGTGAAGTCTGCCGGCCTGTCGATATCGTTTTCCTGCACATACTTTTCTATGGCTTTCAGGAAAGGTCCGCCATATTTCAATGCCTTGCCCCTGCTTACCCCGATGATGTTGGATAGCTCATCCAGGGTAATGGGGTACTGTGTAGCCATGTCCTCCAGCGAAGGATCCTGGAAAATCACGAATGGCGGCAAGCCTTTCTGCTTACTCACCTGCTTGCGCACATCGCGCAGCAAATTCAACAACTGAGTATCCAGCGCACCACCCTTGGCATTATCCTCCTCCTCTGCCTCGGCGCCCAACACCTCAAAGTTGTTGTTCATCGGCACCTCCACGGATACCGGTCGCTGTAAGAATTGTCTGCCGCGGTCGGTCAGCACCAGCAACCCATAATTCTCGATATCCTTGGCTAATAGCTGTTCCAGCAGGGCATGCCGCAACACAGAGTTCCAGAAGATGTCGTCCTTGTGGGCGCCCTTCCCAAACAGCGTAAGCTTATCGTGGCTGTAGCTCCTGATTTCCGGGTTTACCTTGCCCTGCAATATGCGGATGATGTGCGAAATGGTGTGGTTGTCCTTTACCTGCTCTACCACCTCCAGCGCCAGCCGCATCTCGTCCTGTACCTCTATTTTTTCACGCGGAAACTTACAGTTGTCGCATTCACCATTGCCGCAGCGGCTGGTGTCGTACTCCTCGCCGAAATAGTGCAACAGGAACTTACGGCGACAGGCTGTGCTCTCTGAGTAAGCCGTTACCTCCATGAGGTGCTGATAGCCGATCTCACGCTCATTCACCGGCTTGTCGCGCAGGAATTTCTCCAGCTTGTTGATGTCTTTATAGTTGTAATAGGCGATACACTGCCCCTCCAGCCCATCACGGCCTGCCCGGCCTGTTTCCTGGTAGTAGTTCTCCAGGCTTTTGGGGATGTTGTAATGTATCACATACCGCACATCCGGCTTGTCGATGCCCATACCGAAGGCAATGGTGGCTACAATCACATCAATATCTTCCATCAAAAACCGGTCCTGTGTAGCCGACCGGGTGGCAGCATCCAGTCCGGCATGGTAAGGCGCTGCCTGAATGCCATTCACCTTCAACAGTTCGGCCAACTCCTCAGTAGTCTTGCGGTTGAGGCAGTAAATGATGCCCGACTTCCCATGGTGCTGCTTGATGAACCGCACCACATCCTTCACCACTACGTTCTTCTTCACCTTGGGGCGCACCTCATAGTACAGGTTCTCGCGTAGGAATGACGACACAAACACCTCCGGCTTGCTCATCTTCAGGTTCTTGATGATGTCGGCCTGTACTTTGGGTGTAGCTGTAGCCGTAAGGGCTATGGTGGGTATATCTTTCCCCAGCGATTCTATCATGAGGCGGATCCGGCGATACTCCGGCCGGAAGTCGTGGCCCCACTCCGAAATACAATGCGCTTCATCAACCGCAATGAAAGAGATGGTAATACCTTTAAAGAAATCAATGTTCTCATCCTTTACCAACGTCTCCGGAGCCACATACAACATCTTGGTATGGCCACTCAGGATGTCCTTCTTCACCTCCCGAATCTGCACCTTGGACAAGGAAGAATTGAGGAAATGCGCCACATTGTCCATACTGGAATAGCTGCGGACCTGATCTACCTGATTCTTCATCAAGGCTATCAATGGCGAAATAATGATGGCTGTCCCTTCAGATATCATGGCCGGCAACTGGTAGCACAAGGACTTGCCACCGCCGGTAGGCATTATTACAAATGTGTCATTGCCCTGCAGCAGACTATGGATGATGGCCTCCTGGTTACCCTTGAACTGGTTGAATCCAAAGTATTTCTTCAGCGCACCCTGCAGGTCTTTCCCACTATCACTCATATCGGGATTTGGTCTAAACTCGTTTGATTAAATTTACCAAAATTATTGACGAATGCCACCCTTATGCAGGTAACCTCATCTACTATAAGGTAAACCCTGTGAACAGATTGATTGTCAAAAGGTTCTGACGATAAGTCGATAAATGTAAACTGACGGCAAACACCCTCCACTATGAGTAACAACTACGTGGCCATCATGGCCGGCGGTATCGGAAGCCGATTTTGGCCCATGAGCCGCGAAGACAAACCCAAGCAATTCCTGGATATCCTGGGTACTGGCAAGTCGTTATTACAACACACCTACGACCGGTTCAAGAAGATATGTCCCCAAGGCCATATTTACATCCTGACCAACGAAAAATACCGCGATCTGGTAAAGCAGCAGCTGGACGGCATCCAGGATGAGCAAATCCTGGGAGAGCCCATGCGGAAGAATACCGCTCCCACCATTGCCTATTTTTCTGAGAAGATCGCCAAAATCGACCCCGCCGCTAACATGGTCATCGCACCGAGCGACCACCTGGTGATGGATGAGGAATGGTTCCTCAAGTACATCAAGCAGGCGCTGGACTTTACCAATCAGAATGATGCGCTGGTTACCCTTGGTATCCGACCTTCCCGCCCCGACACCGGCTACGGGTACATTCAATTCCACGAGGAACAGGAACACAGTGGGGTTTTCAAGGTAAAGACCTTTACGGAAAAACCGGATCTGGACCTGGCCAAGACCTTCCTGAAAAGTGGCGACTTCCTGTGGAATGCCGGCATCTTCATCTGGCGGGTACAAACCATTCAGAAAGCATTCGCCCAACACCTGAGCGATGTGTATGAGGTATTCGAAGAAGGCCGCCCCTTCTACAACACCAACCAGGAAATGGCCTTTGTGCAGCATGCTTTCAGCGTGTGCTCCAACATATCCATAGACTATGGGGTGATGGAAAAAGCGGAAAACGTGTTTGTGATACCCTCTGAATTCGGCTGGAGCGACCTCGGTACGTGGGCCAGCTTGTATGCCAATTATGAGAAAGACTATCTGGGCAATGCCGTTGCCGGCAACAAGGTGATCGTGCACGACGCCACCGACTGTATGGTACAGGTGCCCGGCGACAAACTAGTGGTGTTGCAGGGGCTGAAGAACTTTGTGATAGTAGACACACAAGATGTGCTGTTGATATTCAAGAAAGACAAGGAACAGGAGCTGAAACAGCTGGTGAATGAAGTGAAACGGAGAAAAGAAGACCGATACCTATAATCCAGTCATTGTGAGCAGCTCACCTTACATATCCTCTAAGCTGCCGCAGGTAGGCACCACCATCTTTACGGTGATGTCCAGGCTGGCACAGGAATGTGATGCCATCAACCTGTCGCAGGGATTTCCGGACTACAATGGTCCGCAAGAACTGCTCGACAGGGTAACTTACCACCTCCATGCGGGGCACAATCAGTATGCACCCATGGCCGGTGTGCCTGCGCTGCGGATGAAACTGGCCGACAAGTGCAGAGACCTGTACGGTTGTACCCTCTCTACCGAAGAGGAAATCACCATTACCAGTGGCGGCACGGAAGCACTCTATGCGGCTATTGCTGCCACCATCCGGGAAGGCGATGAGGTGATCATACCTGAACCGGCCTATGACAGCTACATTCCGGCAGTGCGGTTGCATGGGGGCATACCCATCACCGTTCCTATGGTACATCCCCACTACACCATAGACTGGGAGGGAGTACGAAAGCGCATGAATCAGCGCACCCGAATGATCATCATCAACTCGCCCCACAACCCCACCGGATCCGTGCTGACGGCTGAGGATATGCAACAACTGATCCGGTTGGTAAAGGGAACGGATATTTTGGTACTTAGTGATGAGGTGTACGAACATATGGTGTTCGACGGGTCGCCCCACGAAAGTGTGCTCCGCTATCCCGAGCTGTACGACAGAAGTTTTGTGGTGTTTTCGTTTGGAAAGACCTATCATGTTACCGGCTGGAAAATAGGATATTGTGTAGCTCCCGCAGCGCTGACACGCGAGTTTCGCAAAGTGCATCAGTATATGGTGTTTGCCTCAGCTACACCGTTGCAACATGCGCTGGCCGATTACCTGGATCACCGGGATGCCTACCTGACTTTACCTGCCTTTTACCAACAGAAACGCGACCTGTTTGCACAGCTGATGGCTAACACCCCCTTCCGGTTGCTGCCCTGCCACGGCACCTATTTCCAACTGGCAGACTACAGTGCCATCAGCGATCTGCCCGACACGGAATTTGCCACCAGGCTCACCAAAGAACATGGGGTAGCGGTGATTCCACTGTCGCCGTTCTACCAAAACGGCACTGATCACCATGTGGTGCGTTTTTGTTTTGCCAAAGAAGAAACCACCCTGGCTGCCGCTGCCGACCGATTGCGCCGTATCCGCTAACTTTCGGATATGGAACTCACCGTTGCCATCGTACAAGCCAACCTGATATGGGAAGATGCCTCCGCCAACCACCATCTGCTGCAGCAGCACCTGCAGTCGCTTGAAGGTCCGGTAGACCTGATCGTGTTGCCCGAAATGTGGAGTACCGGTTTCACCATGCAGGCCAAAGCGCTGGCCGAGCCTATGGAGGGCCCTTCCATGTCCTGGATGCACACCGTAGCACAAGAACGTGACTGCGCTGTAACCGGCAGTCTGATCATCCAAGAGCAGGGTCGCTACCTGAACAGGATGATCTGTATGCAGCCTGACGGCACCTACCACACCTACGACAAACGGCATCTGTTTACCATGGCGGGCGAACATGAGCAGTATACCTCCGGCATGGAGCGGGTGGTTTGGCAGTGGAGGGGATGGCGCATCCTGCCTCAGATCTGTTACGACCTGCGGTTTCCGGTGTTTTCCCGAAACCTTGGCGACTACGACATATACCTCAACGTAGCCAACTGGCCCGAGAAGCGAAGCCATGCCTGGCGCACCTTGTTGCAGGCGCGCGCCATAGAGAATCAGGCCTATGCCATAGGTGTAAACCGCGTTGGTGAGGATGGAAACGGATTCCATTACCGGGGCGATAGTGCTGTTGTGGATCCGCTGGGTGAAGTTTTGACACAAATCAGCCACAAGGAAGGTGTAGCCGTAGTACCTTTATCGCATTCCAAACTGCAGGAAATCAGAAAAACGTTGCCTTTTCTTGCTGATGGGGATGCTTTTTCCATGGAGCTGACTACACAATGAACTTATCGGCCGGACACATTTTTATATAGCTATGGTATCGATCCTGAAATACTCACTGCTTATTATGTCGCTTGGGGCGATGATGGTGGCGTGCACCAAGGATCAGGCATTGCAACCTGCTGACGGCTGGGCATACGATCCCACCCCCTACAATCTGGAAACGCCGGTCAATATGGAGATCACCTCTCCTCCAGGCAATCCGCTGACAGAGCAGGGTGTCAAGCTCGGACATTATCTGTTCTTCGACCCCATTCTATCCGGTAATAACACCATGTCCTGCGCCACCTGCCACAGCCTGGATGCCGGCACGTCCGACAGCCGCCGTTTCAGCGTTGGCATCGATGGCACGGTGGGCCGTCGCAACGCCATGCCACTCTTCAACCTGGCCTACATGAATGAGTTCTTCTGGGATGGGCGTGTTCAGGGGCTGGAGATGCAGGTCATCATGCCCATTGAGGACCACACGGAAATGAAGGAGACGCTGGATAACCTGTTGGCCGAGCTGACAGCGCATCCCGATTATCCCCGCATGTTTTTCGAAGCTTTCGGAGAGCCTGCCATCACCGGCGATCAGGTTGCCCGCGCCCTGGCGCAGTACCTGCGCACACTGGTAAGCTTCAACTCCCGGTACGACAAGGCTATGCGCCGCGAGATTTTCCCTACCGATGCCGAGTGGCGCGGGAGGGTCTTGTTTAATGATCTCCTCGGTGCTGATTGTATGCACTGCCACAATGAAGGAAACAACTTGTTTGGCGACTTCAAATACCGCAACAACGGAATCACCGCCGCCGCCACGATTCAGGACTTCCCAGATGCCGGTAGAGGTGAGGTAACCGGTGCTGCCAAGGACTACGGCACCTTCAAGACACCTTCGCTGCGCAATGTAGCACTTACCGCACCGTATATGCACGATGGACGGTTTGCCACTTTGGAAGAAGTGATAGAACACTACAGCAGCGGGCTGCAGCAATCACCCAACATCAACCCGGGCGAGCTGGAATATGTGAGCTCAGGTGGTGCCCAACTGACCGTAGCTGAAAAAGCCGACCTGCTGGCATTCCTGCACTCATTGACCGATAGCAGTATTTTCAGCAATCCGCTGTTCCTGTCTCCGTTTTGATAATTTTACCGGTAAAAGGACTTTCGCATGATTGATGTGGTAGAAAAAGGGGTAGTGGAGTTGCAGTTCCGCGCTATTCAGGGCACACTGAAACACCGCTTTGGCAAAGTACCTGACCTGAATGCGCTGCTGTTCCTCATAGGCATGCAGGAGCTGGGGCAGCTCAAGACCAAATTCACCAAAGAACAAAAACAGGACCTCAT
The DNA here is from genome assembly GCA_964471795.1 of uncultured Chitinophagales bacterium. GTDB lineage: Bacteria > Bacteroidota > Bacteroidia > Chitinophagales > S012-47 > CAJXXO01. The sequence continues at coordinate 7,771 of CAYYHM010000028.1, forward strand.
GCACATTGCCGTCTGCCACCTGCTCAGCAGCGAAGGTTTTTATACCTTCATAGGCAGGGACGAGGACGGGTGGCCACACTTCGAGATGACAGACACACTGCCCCGATTGTCGCTGGAGGAGCAAGAGTACCTGCTTAAGAAACAGATCATCCGTTATTTCGAAGAACAGGAAGCGGAAAATCTGCAGTAAACCTGCCGGCAGATACACCCAACAACCTATAGTGCGTTAGATATCAGGTTGTGTGAAATACCATCGGCTTGATCATCTGCTCTGATACATACCAATAAAGGATACATGAACCAGAACCACCATACCACATACACTACCCTGATCCAGAAGTTGGACCAGTTTATCCGCAAATATTACCTCAACGAACTGATTCGCGGGAGCCTGTATTTTGTTGGTCTGAACCTGGCTATTTATTTGGTTATCAGCACTTTAGAGTATTTCCTATGCTTTTCTTCCCCGGTTCGTACCACACTCTTGGTTGCCTTAGTCGGCGCAGGTGGTTATACCTTGTTTCGTTGGGTGTTGCTGCCGCTGCTGCATTTCTTCCGGCTTGGCAACGTGTTGTCACACGAGGAGGCGGCGCGAATCATTGGGCAGCACTTCCCGGAGGTTTCAGACAAACTGCTGAATATGCTGCAATTGCAGCAGCAGACTACTGCCGATTCCGGTCTGGTGCTGGCCAGTATTCAGCAGCGCATAGATCAACTGCGTCCCATCCCGTTCCTGAATGCCATCAACCTGTCCTACAACCGGAAATACCTAAAGTATGCCCTTCCGCCATTGATGGTGGTGGTGGTGTTGCTGCTGGCAGCGCCGAGCCTGCTGCGCGACAGCACCGCTCGACTCATCAACAGCCGTGCTACTTTCGAAAAACCGGCGCCATTCACCTTCCACGTTGTAGATGCAGACAAGCTGCAGGTGGCGCAGTTGAGCGACCTGTCCGTGCTGGTAGAGGTGACCGGTGATGCCCTGCCCGATCAGGTTACACTCGAAACCGAGAACTACACCTACCGCATGGAGAAGGTAGATGCCAATCACTTCACCTTCACCTTCCGCAAGGTAAACGAGTCGTTCCCGTTCTATCTGTCCGCCAACGGCTTCCGGTCGGATGTGTTTGAGGTTACCATGCTCCCCGTGCCACAGATCACGGGTTTTTCGGCGCTGTTGGACTACCCGTCCTATACCGGCCGGGCAGATGAGGAACGGGAAAACGTGGGTGATCTGATTGTTCCTGCCGGTACACGCATCTCGTGGACCTTCCAAAGTGCCCACACCAGTGAGCTGTCCATCCGAATGGCCGACACACTCATCACCGCCAGCCGGCAAGATGAGGACGTGTTCAAGGTTACACACACTTTCCTGACCACCAACAGCTATACTGTGCTGACAGCCAATGAGTTGATGCCGGCAGGTGACTCCATCCGATTCAGTGTTACGGTGACGCCTGATGAGTTTCCCCGCATTGCTGTAGACGAGTTCATCGATAGCGCTGCAACCGCCATGCGGTACTATGCCGGCACTATGGAAGACGACTATGGACTTACCACACTGGCTGTTCGCTATCAGCTGATCCGGGAAGATGATGAAGACCGCGATCCGGAATACAAAACCCTGCCTTTGCGCACCAACATCCGGCAGACAAGCAGTTCTTTTTCATTTCCGCTCGACCTTACCTCGTTTGATCTGCAACCCGGCGACCAATACAGCTACTATTTCATCGTGTGGGACAACGATGCCATCAATGGCTTTAAATCGAGCAGAACCCAAACCTACCGGTTTGCCATGCCAACCCGTGAGGAGTACCGCGAAATGGCGCAGGAAAACAGTGAGGCCATGAAAGACGACCTGCGGGAAACCATGGAGGAGGCCCGGCGCATCAACGAAGAGATACGCGAGCTGCAGGAGAATCTGCTGCAGAAGCGGGAAGTTACCTGGGACGACAAGAAGAAGATGGAGAACCTGATGCAACAGCAACAGCGACTGATGAATCAGCTGGATCGCATGCAACAGGACATGCAGCGCAACATGGAGCAGCAGCAAGCCTTTCAGGAGCAAAGCGAGCAGATTCTGGAAAAGCAGGAGAAGCTACAAGAGCTGATGGACGAACTGATGAGTGATGAGATGAAGGAGCTGATGAGCAAGATTCAGGAGTTGATGGAGCAGCTCAACAAGGAAGAAATGCTGGAAGAGTTGAGCGAGTTTCAGATGAGCAACGAGCAGCTGGAGAAAGAGCTGGACCGCATGATGGAGCTGTATAAGCAGCTGGAATTGGAGGCCAGGATGGAGGACATGCAGCAGCAACTGGAGGAGATGGCCCGGCAACAGGAAGAGCTGGCGGCAGAAAGTGAGGAGGAGGCAGACAAGCAGCAGCAGGGTGGTACGCCGGACGAACAGAAGCAGCAGGAAATGGCCGACAAACAGCAGGCGTTGAATGAGGAATTCAGTAAGATGGCCGAGGAGCTGGAAAAGATGGAAGAGTTGAGCCGTGAGGCCGGCCAGCAGATGGACTTTGAGCAACTGCAGGAACAGCAGGAGCAGACGCAGCAACAGATGGAGCAAAGCCAGCAACAACTGCAGCAGCAACAGAACCGCAATGCCAGTCAGCAACAGAAGAAGTCTGCCCAACAGATGCAACAGATGGCACAGCAGATGGGCAGTATGATGCAAAGCCAGCAGTCGCAGCAGATGATGATGGACATGGAAGCTACCCGTCAGTTGTTGGACAACCTGATCAAGCTGTCTTTCGACCAGGAGGCGTTGATGAAGGAGATAGAGGCGGCCAACGTTAATACGCCACTATTCAAGGATCTTACACAGGAGCAATTCAAGATCAAGGAAGACATAAAGATGGTGGAAGACAGCTTGTTGGCATTGAGCAAGCGGGTTGTACAGTTGAGCAGCTTTGTAAACAAGGAAGTAAGTGAAGTAAAATATAGTATGGAGGCGGCTATCACTTTCCTGGCCGACCGTAAGAAACAGGAGGCGACGGCACGGCAACAATATGTGATGACCGGTCTGAACAATCTGGCATTGATGTTGGATGAGGCCTTGCAGCAGATGCAGAATGCTATGGCGCAAAGCATGGCAGGTCAGCAGATGTGCCAGAAGCCCAACAGCGGACAAAGCATGGAGTCGCTGCAGAAGATGCAGCAGCAGCTGAATCAACAGATGGATCAGCTGCAGAAGGCGCTGAATGAGCAGCAATCGGGTCAACCCAACCAACCCGGACAACAGCAGGGCAGGGGCAATCGTGAGCTAAGCCGTCAACTGGCTGAAATGGCTGCACAACAAGCTGCCATACGGCAGGCCTTGGAATCGCTGCAGCAACAGTCGGGCAAGAATGGCGACAGTCCTTTTGGCGATATGGCAGAGATGCTGGAGCAAATGGAACAAACCGAGGAAGACCTGGTCAATAAGCGACTCACCGAAGAGATGCTGCGCCGTCAACAGGATATACTGGTTCGAATGCTGGAAGCAGCAGATGCCGAAAAAGAACGGGAACAATCTCCCGAACGTGAGGCACAACGCGGTGATGATGTTACCCGAAAATTGCCGCCGGCGTTGGAAGAATACTTGAGGAAACGCGAATCGGAAATAGACCTGTATCGTACTGTTCCGCCAACTTTGAACACTTTTTACAAAAACATCGTAGAAGATTACTTCAAGACAATTGAAGTAAATGATTAATTTAGTTGCCTCATGTTAGCCGACCTCACGAGATATGAACTAACCCTGGAGTCACGCCTTGAAGAGATTGTCAAGGTGGAGCAACTCATTGACCGATTGAAGGATGAGGTAGGCTTTTCTGATGAGATCTATGGGAACATGATCGTATCCGTCACTGAGGCAGTCAATAACGCCATCGGTCACGGCAACAGACTTGACCCCAGCAAGCGTGTGATTCTTTCATTAGCGCATGAAAATCAACACCTTATATTTATAATCAAGGATCAGGGACCTGGTTTCGATTACAATAACATACCCGACCCAACTGCTCCTGAGAACCTGGAGAAGCCTACAGGTAGAGGTGTGTTCCTGATGAAGAACCTATCGGATATGGTAGTGTTCTCTGATAACGGCTGTACGGTAGAGATTCATTTCCGGGTATAACCATCCATTTTGTCCATCACATTTCACGGAGCCAAATCCGCATTTCGTTCCAGCCAGGCCGGCAAGATTCGCATCTGGCTGGAAAGAATCATACATGATCGTGGATTCACCATTGATGCCATCTCTATTATTTTTTGTACAGATGAGTACTTGCTGGATATAAACAAGCAGTACCTGAATCACGATTATTACACAGACATCATCACGTTTCCCTATCAGGAAGAGGGAGTGAAGGAGTTGAGTGGCGATATATTCATCAGCACAGACCGGGTGAAGGAAAATGCAGACACATACAAGGTAACATTCTTCCAGGAGCTTTGCCGGGTAATGGCACATGGGTGTCTTCATTTGATGGGATGGGACGATGAGACCGAGGCCCAAAAAACGGCCATGCGTGCCGAGGAAGACCGATGTCTTGCTCTGATTGATTTCTGACTGTTCCACGTGGAACGTACGGAAACATCTAGCAAACCTGTTCCACGTGGAACAATTCAAAACGACTAAGCATTACCTTTGCGCAACAAACCGACACAGCATGTTTCCAGTGTATGATGTAATAGTGGTAGGAGCAGGCCATGCCGGCAACGAGGCGGCAGCGGCAGCAGCCAATCTGGGTGCTAAGACCCTGTTGGTGACCATGAACATGCAAACCATAGGGCAGATGTCGTGCAACCCGGCCATGGGCGGCGTGGCAAAGGGACAAATCGTTCGGGAAATCGATGCGCTGGGCGGATACTCCGGCATAGTGTCTGATAAATCCGCGATTCAGTTCAGGATGCTCAATCTGTCTAAGGGGCCAGCCATGTGGAGCCCACGCACACAAAACGATCGCTTTCAGTTTGCCCAAGAATGGCGGATGATGCTGGAACAGACGCCTAACCTGGACTTCTGGCAAGAAATGGTAAGTGGACTTCTGATACAAGATGGTCGGGTTACAGGCATCAAGACAGCCATGGGACACCTCATCTATGGAAAATCTGTGGTGCTGACAAATGGTACATTCCTGAACGGGTTGATACATATCGGTGAAAAACGGTTCGGTGGTGGTAGAGTAGGAGAGAAAGCTGCCACGGGAATCACCGAGCAGTTGGTGGAACTCGGGTTCGAGGCGGGACGGATGAAGACAGGCACACCGCCGCGGATAGATGGCAGAAGCCTTGATTACAGTAAGATGGAAGTACAAGAAGGCGATGAACAACCGGGCAAGTTCTCCTACTGGAACGACACACAACCGCTCACTACACAGCGTCCCTGCTACATTACCTACACCAACCCCGACGTACACGACATATTGAAAACGGGCTTCGACCAGTCACCTATGTTTACCGGCCGTATCAAAGGCATAGGCCCCAGGTACTGTCCATCTATTGAAGACAAGATCGACCGCTTCGCAGAACGCAACAGACATCAGATATTCGTGGAGCCGGAGGGCTGGCATACCGTGGAAATCTATGTCAACGGCTTTTCTACTTCCTTGCCGGAAGATGTACAATACAAAGCGTTGCAGAAAATTCCGGGATTTGAAGCAGCTAAAATGTTCCGACCGGGATATGCCATAGAATACGACTACTTCCCACCCACACAGCTCACCCACACACTGGAAACCAAGCTGATTAGCGGGTTATTCTTTGCCGGCCAAATCAATGGCACTACCGGATATGAAGAGGCTGCGTGCCAGGGGTTGCTGGCGGGTATCAACGCCGCCAATCAGGTACAAGGCAAAGCACCATTTACCATAGACCGATCCGAAGGATACATTGGCGTATTGATTGACGACCTGATCAACAAAGGCACAGACGAGCCCTACCGGATGTTTACCTCCCGTGCAGAATACCGTATTTTGTTGCGGCAAGACAATGCAGACCTTCGATTGTCTGAACGAGGCTATCAAGTTGGTTTGCTACCTGAAGAGAAATACAGGCAGGTGCAACAGAAACGAGCAAACACAGAAGCCATCATTGCGTGGCTGAAAGAACAGCCGGCAGACCCGGACATGGTAAATGGCTTGCTGGAAGAAAACGACACTTCACCTATACGGCAAAAATCAAGGATGGTGAACATACTCAGCCGCCCGCAGATAGACCTGCACAAGATGATGAAGCTGCCGGTAGTGCGTGACTTTATGGCCGACTATCCCGAGGAACATATACTTCAAGCCGAGATTCAGGTGAAATACGATCGATACATCGAGAAAGAACAGGAGACAGCCGAAAGAATGAAGTCGCTGGAAAATGTTCCGCTCATAGATACGTTCAACTATAAATCACTGAAGGGACTCTCCGCTGAAGCCGCAGAAAAACTGACCACCATTCGACCCCGCTCGTTGGGACAGGCCAGTCGAATTTCAGGGGTGAGTCCGGCGGATATCTCAATCTTGATGGTTCACCTGAATCGCTGATGAACAAACTCGTCCTATTCTTCGTCTGCCTGGCTTTAGTGGCCTGCTCCAATCAGGTGGCTCCGACCGGAGGGGATAAGGATGTAACACCGCCCAGACTAGTCCGCGTAACGCCGGAAAATGGCACCATCAACTTCCAATACAAGGCCATCACATTTGAATTCGATGAGTTCGTAGACATCCGGTTGCCCGCCCCAACCTTTTCCATTACACCGGAATGGCCCAACGACCCGGAACTGTCGGTGAAGAAAAGAATCGTAACCATTACCGTCCCGGACAGCCTGCTGCTCAACACCACCTACACCATCAACTTTGGCAGAGCATTGAAAGACATCAACGAGGGCAATGTGTTGGAAGACCTGACTTATGCCTTTTCCACCGGACCTACAATTGACTCGCTACGGCTATCGGGAAAGCTTGTTACAGCGAATACCGGCGAGGCCGCCTCTTCGCTGATGGTTGGACTGTTTGTTCAACAAAAAGATTCTATCTTATTATATGCCAAACCTCTATACGCCACCAAATCAAGTCAATCAGGAGCTTTTTCTTTCCAATACCTGCCGGAAAAACCCTTTTATCTGCTGGCATGGGACGACGTGAACAATGACAGGAAAGTGTCTTACGGTGAAACTTTTGGCTTCACTGATTCTTTGGTTACGCCTACGGTAGCGCCCGAGGAGCTAGCCATCCTGATAGGAACTGTTTGGCAAGGCCGCCGGAACCCGAATGTATATACCATCCACAACAGGCGATTCCTGTTGACGCCGTTTGAAGATGACTGGTCAATCGCCTTCGATTCAGCCTTGGGAATAACCGCTGAACACAGATCAGACTCGCTGTTCTTACACCTGCCCTACAATCTGCAAGACTCTATCGCTGTGTCTGTAGAATCGTCGGATACCATGTTGTCCTATGTTCTCAGACCCAGATTCGGTAAGGATGTAGGTGACCATTTTGACTTACCCACCCCTACTGTATACCTTGCGGACGGTGCACCAAAAGTTTCTTTCTTGTTCAACATCCCCGTGCAAATGCCAGCTGGTGCGGACACATTGATACAGGTTTTCAGCGACACGATATTGCAGGGCACATTCTCCGGTGAGGACCGCTCACTGCACTTCGTACCGGCGACGAGGGTCTGGGGCGACACATTGACGATTGTGCTGCAGCAAGGTGCGCTCATCAACGCTATAGGGCAAACCTCTTTGCCGGACACTGCGGTAGTAGTGCTGCCTGCTGTAGAAGCAGTAGGCGCTGCGACCATTCTGATCGATTCATTCTATCAATCATCGCCATATATTATTTCGCTGTACGACAACAAGGAAAACCGACTCCTGCATTGTCTGTCCTGTGCATCAATCAGTGCGCCCACACTGATGCCCGGCAACTACCACATTGAAATCATTGCCGACAGGAACAACAACGGCAAATGGGATGGTGGTGACTTCTTTGCCGGTGAACAACCGGAAACCAGAACCTGGCGCAGGGATGCTGTTCAAATCAAAGCCAACTGGGACATATCTGTCTCATTGAAACCTTAGGCGCGTTTCTCCGTATCTGATAGGCATTGTGTGCACTATTACGAGCACTGTGCATTGTTTTTTTGAAACATATTTTACAATTCATTACACATGACGGAATACTGGTGCTATTTTTGCACCAGATACATCTTCGCTAGAAGAACATGACAATTTCCAGAAACACCACCCTAATATTCAAGGTATTAAGTATACCTGTTGTTCTTACACTTCTGCTGTCAGGGTTCGGGTCTTTTGTGTCTGTGGTACTAAAAGAAAGTTCATCTGAACACATCTACTCAAATCTGTCACAGCTTCCCACTACAGATATTGGCTATGTGTATTTCGACGGAAACCTGTCTATGGAGTCCACGCTGAGCTATCGGATTGAGGAGTTGATACGCAGCGACAAGTTGGATCACCTGTTTATCGGATTTCATCCGGGCCACTTCGACCAGGCTTTGGCTTTACAGAAATCACTCCTGATTTATAGGGACCGTGTTGAACTGATGCCGGCCAGAGAAAATCTGGTGTTGTCGCTGTATGAGCTGTGCAACAACCACCAAGGCTGCTCATTCACTATCATCGGGGCAGACAAAGCGCTTCAACAGAGCATATACATCGCTCAAACGTTCAAACAATCTGCTTTTGGATATCTATCACCAGAGCAGGCCTCAGCATCATCTGGCTTCATATCCATGAAGCAGGCTGTTGAAACTTACCTGATGCTTCAGTTGACAGAGCCCGAGGAATACGAACTCCTCCTGTCCAACAAATAATCGCTTACTCTATTCTGGTAAATCCGGTATATCCATGCAGGATGGCTGGAACCTCAATGCCGGTTTCGTCCTGATAGTATTCCAACAACGCAGCCATGATTCGTGGTAATGCCAATGCACTACCGTTGAGGGTATGTACCAACTGCTTCTTGTTTTGGTCATCCCGCATCCGTGCATTCAGGCGACTGGCCTGGAAGGTTTCGAAGTTAGACACACTGCTCACTTCCAGCCACTTGTCCTGACCGGCAGAATACACTTCGAAGTCATAGGTCATGGCAGAGGTGAAGCCCATATCTCCTCCACACAGACGAACGATTCTATACGGCAGACCCAGAATCTGAATCAATTCCTCCACATGGGCTACCATCTCATCCAGCGCTGCATAGGAGAGTTCAGGATCGCTGAACTGAACAATCTCCACCTTATCAAACTGGTGTACCCTGTTTAACCCGCGCACATCCTTACCGTAAGAACCGGCCTCACGCCGGAAACAGGGTGTGTACCCGGCCATCTTCACCGGCAGATCAGACTGCTGGAAAATGTGATTGCGATAGATATTGGTAATGGGCACCTCAGCAGTAGGGATCATGAAGAAACCGTCTTCCGGGATGGTATACATCTGGCCTTCCTTATCGGGTAGCTGTCCCGTACTGTAGGCGGTCTGATAATTCACCATCAGTGGCGGTATTATCTCCAGATACCCATTCTCCGTGGCTCTATCCAGGAAGAAACTGATCAAAGCTCGCTCCAGCCTGGCACCTCTGCCCTTAAAGACAGGAAATCCACTACCGGTGATCAGATTTCCCAACTCAAAGTCAATGATATCATACTTCTTTGCCAGCTCCCAGTGTGGCAAACCGCCATTAGGTAAGGCATCAGATCCGCCAGTCTTGACAACCACATTGTCTGCAGCACTCTTACCTGCCACCACCAGACTGTAAGGGACATTCGGGATAGTAACCAACAGCGCATCTATCTCTTTAACTACTTCATCATGTGGCGCTTGCAGATCAGTCACCCTAGTCTTCAACGCTGCAACCCGTTGCTTCATCGTATCAGCTTCTTCCCTACGCCCTTCCCGAAACAGTGCACCAATGGAATCGGACAGGCTGTTCAACTCTGCTGATAATTCATCTATCTCTTTTTGGAGCGCCTTCCGCTTGTCATCCAAAGCCAAAATCGCCTGCAAATCACCTGCTTTATCCAACCCACGCTTGGCCAATCCGGCTACCACGTTTTGATAATCGTCTCTAATTCTTTGAAGCGTAAGCATGAACCCGATATTTCCTGCAAATATAGTCTGCTTTACATGGCCACCGGATGTTTTGCCGCTACCCGGAAGCGAATATTTGACTATCTGAAAAGATATCCGTAATATTGTACAGCAATTCTTCAACCTGCTGAATTCTCTTGCAGGTTCAATCAAACACTTTCTACACATAGTTACATTCTTTTATCGCTTAAAATCTGAGCACTGATGTATGATATCCTGCAGCTGAACGATATGCTCGTGGCTGACTTGCATGACCTTGCAGAAAAGCTTTCTCTAAAGAATTTCAAGAACCTCAACAAACAAGACCTGATTTATAAGATTTTGGACCAGCAGGCCATCGTTGGAGACGTAGATGGCGGTAGTGGCAAAAACGCTACAGCTAAGAAGACCGAAAGCACTGAACCTGCTGAGGATAAAAGACCCAGAAAAAGGGGTCGCAAGCCTTTAGCCCGTACAGAAGAGCCAAAAGCCACCCCGACACCTGCACCTGAAGTAGCCACAGCCGCTGCCCCCACTACAGAAGCAGCCACAGCCGCTGCAGACAGCAATGAGACAGCAGAAAAGAAAGTAGCCGACAAACCTCAGGAGTCAACTCCCACAGACCGACCACGCAGAGACGACAGGCATAGTGGCCACCGCCAACCTTACAGACAGGATGGTGACCGCAAGTCGTTCCGTGACCGGATGGATGACAAGAAGGAAGAAAAACCATCCGTGTTCGATGTAGAGCTCGATGGTGCCATAGACGGAGAAGGCGTGCTGGAAATGATGCCCGATGGATATGGATTCCTCCGGTCAGCAGACTATAACTACCTGTCTTCCCCCGATGATATTTATGTATCACCATCCCAAGTAAAGTTGTTCGGCCTAAAAACTGGCGACTCAGTGAAGGGACCGGTGCGTCCTCCGAAAGAAGGTGAAAAGTACTTCGCCTTGCTAAAGGTAGACCTCATCAACGAAAGAAAGCCTGAAGAAGTAAGAGATAGGGTTCCATTCGACTACCTGACACCGCTGTTCCCACAGGAAAAACTGGATCTGTCAAGCAATTCACCCGATTTCTCTACACGCATCATGGACCTGTTTACCCCAATTGGAAAGGGACAACGGGGTATGATAGTAGCACAACCGAAAACAGGTAAAACATTGCTATTGAAGGCCGTTGCCAATGCGATAGCCAAGAACCACCCGGAAGTGTACCTGATAATCCTACTCATCGACGAACGTCCGGAGGAGGTAACAGATATGGAAAGAAGCGTGAATGCGGAAGTAATCGCTTCGACATTTGATGAGCCGGCAGAAAGACACGTAAAGGTTTCCAGCATTGTGTTGCAAAAGGCAAAGCGGTTGGTAGAGTGCGGACAGGACGTAGTAATCCTGCTGGATTCCATTACCCGACTGGCACGCGCACACAACACTGTTGCCCCGCCGTCTGGAAAGGTATTGTCGGGTGGTGTAGAAGCCAATGCACTACACAAGCCAAAGCAGTTCTTCGGAGCAGCGCGTAACATCGAAAATGGCGGAAGTCTCACCATTCTGGCTACAGCGCTCATTGATACAGGATCCAAGATGGATGAGGTAATCTTCGAAGAATTCAAGGGTACTGGTAACATGGAATTGAGCCTGGATAGAAAACTGGCTAACAGACGCATCTTCCCGGCTATAGATCTGGTGAGCTCTTCTACAAGAAGGGAAGACTTGTTGCTTGATCGTGACGTACTGCAGCGCATGTGGATCCTACGGAAACACCTGGCGGACATGAACACCGAAGAAGCCATGGATTTCATCCTCAACAACATGAGGGGCACCAAATCCAATGAAGAATTCCTTATTAGCATGAACGGGTAAACCGACTATCCCGATTTGTCCTCTTTTTTGTGTGGATAATTTTAACAAGTCGGAAGGTTATTCTATTTTTGCAGTCCTCAAAAGAAGATGAGCGATGAAACGTACATTCCAACCATCCCAGCGTAAGCGTAAGAACAAGCATGGTTTCCGTGCCCGTATGGAAGACCGCTGGGGTAGGGCTATCATCAAGGCCAGACGTAAGAAGGGCCGTAAGAAGTTGACAGTCTCCGACGAAAAGCGTCTTAAGTAATATTGGGCGAAAAGCTATTGTACCGTTTTCCCAAACGGGAAAAACTCAAGAGCCGGCTATTGATTCATCAGTTGTTCCATAACGGGAGCATGATGGATGAATGGCCGGTTCGTTGTTTATATACCCTATCGAAGGCAGATAACAGTCCATCCGTAGCAGTAGGTGTAACGGTGAGCAAGCGATATTTCCAGGCTGCCACCAAGAGGAACCGCATAAAAAGGATGCTGCGTGAGGCTTGGCGCTTGAACCAACATACCCTAAAAGAGTGCCTACACATAAGTGAACCAAAGAACATCGCTTTGATGTTCATCTATACGGGTAAAAATATACCCGACTACCCGGAGGTAGAAGGTAAAATAAGGATAATTTTAAACCGTTTAACTGAAGCCATTGCGCACCATAGGGAAGTGGATAGGTAAATTGATGATAGGCATCATTCGGTCCTATCAATTGATCATATCTCCCTATTTACCCAAATCGTGCCGGTATACGCCTACCTGTTCGCAGTATGGCGTACTAGCCATACAAAAACACGGGCCGGTGAAAGGCGCTTGGCTGACGGCAAAACGAATCGGTCGTTGCCATCCCTGGGGTGGACACGGCTATGATCCAGTACCATGAAATTACTGCATATGTCCAATCGACCTGTATCTAACCTGCGTAAATGGAAGAATCTGATGCTCGGCTTGGGTATCGGCGTTGCCACCGTGCTACCCATTGCTGCGGGTGACAACTATTTTGAGCTGAGCAAGAACCTGGAGGTGTTTTCCGACATCTACAAGGAACTGAACATCTACTATGTAGATGAGGTGAACCCGAATGAATTGATGCGGACAGGTATTGATGCCATGCTGGCATCTCTGGACCCCTACACCAACTATTATTCAGAAGCAGAGATGGAAAGCTTCCGCTTTGAAACCACCGGCAAGTATGGTGGCATAGGATCCATCATCCGCAAGAAGGGCGACTTTATCGCCATCATTGAACCCTATGAAAACTCACCGGCAGCCAAGGCCGGATTGAAAGCAGGAGATCTCATTATTGCTGTTGACGGCAAATCCACCGAGGGCCGGTCTGTTGAAGATGTGAGCAAGTTACTCAAAGGGTCACCAGGTACTACCGTAGACCTGCTCATCAGACGGATAGGCTTCGATACTGATCAATATTACACCCTGCAACGGGAAGATATTGGAATTGAAAACGTTCCATATTACGGCTATATAGAAGAAGGTATAGGATACATCACCCTAACACAGTTTACACAGGATGCAGGCAAGCATGTGGAAGAAGCCCTGCAGGCATTGAAGGACGAAGGCGACCTAACCGGATTGGTGTTGGACGTGCGGGGCAACCCGGGGGGATTGCTGAACGAAGCGGTGAATATTTGTAACCTGTTTATAGACAAAAACAAGCTTGTTGTAAGCACCAAAGGGAAAGTGCAGGAGTGGAACAGGGACTTCAAGACATTGAACAAGCCCGTTGATGTTGACCTGCCTTTGGTCGTATTGATCAACAGTAGTTCGGCATCGGCATCAGAGATTGTGGCCGGAACCTTACAAGATTACGACCGCGCCGTGGTAATCGGTACAAGGTCATTTGGGAAAGGCCTCGTACAACAAACCAGAGACATTGCTTTCAACACCCGACTTAAGCTAACTACGGCCAAGTACTACACACCTAGTGGTCGCTGCATTCAGGCTATTGATTATGCCCACCGGAATGAGGATGGCAGCGTAAGTAAGGTGCCTGACTCCCTGATGAATGAATTCACAACAGCCAATGGACGAAAGGTATATGATGGCGGTGGTGTACAACCCGACGTAGCCGTGGAGCAGGAAAAATTATCCAACATCGCCATCAGCCTGCTTTCGCGCGATTTGATCTTCGACTTCGTTACCTCCTATGTTGCTGCGATAGATACACTGTCTGCACCGGCACAGTACCACGTGTCTAATGCAGTTTTCGAGGCATTCACCGCATTCCTGGATGACAAGGAGTATGATTATGATACCCGCAGCGAATTGTTGTTGCAACAACTGGAAGAACAAACCAAGCGTGAACTGTATTACGATGCGATTTCGGCAGACATGGAACGCATCCGTGCCAACATTGGTCGAGATAAGGCGAATGACCTGGAAAAATTCAGGGAAGAGATAGCCATCCTATTGGAAGAAGAAATCATCGGCAGGTTTTACTACCAGAACGGGCAAATCATCGCATCCTTTGACAACGACCCGGTGATCAAAGAAGCAATTGCGGTATTGAGGGATAGCGCACGCTATCGTTCTATCCTGTCCGGAAACTAAGTCTGCTTGATTGCGCCGGTAGAACTGTTGCTCCTATTTGCCGCCGGTATAGCTGGTGGTGTTATATCCGGGTTGCTGGGCATTGGTGGAGGTGTTATCTATGTCCTGATTTTCTCCCTATACATCCAACGATTTTCAGGCATCACCATTTCCGGCACAGACATGGTGTCCCTGCTGATTGCCAACTCTGTATTCGCTTTGGTATTTGCAGGCATCTCCGGTAGCCTTCGTCAATACAAAACAGGCAATTTCCATTGGCAGCCAATACTCACTATAGCCATCCCCGGTATAGCATCTTCCGTCATTACTGCTGCATTAATCAGACATGTAGGACTATACGATAAAAGGGAGTTTGCCGTGTTTTTTACCCTTGTGATGATACCGGTGATTGCGAAGATGGTCTGGAATAAGAAAACAACCAGCCAACCGGAAAAACCTACCAGCCTAACCGTTTTGGTGCTGTTAGGTGCGTTTGCCGGTATGGTAACGGCTCTAAGCGGCCTTGGTGGGGGATTTATCATTGTTCCCGTGCTCAGCACACTGTTCCATATGCCCATGAAAAAGGCAGTCTCCATTTCACTAGGCGTCATCGCCTCCGTAGCGTTTTGCTTCAGCGTATACAACCTTACCCTGACAGATTATTCCATCTACGGATTTACCTGGTCAATGGGTGCCATACTGTTTCCGCTAGTTCTGCCTGTTGTGGCCGGCGTATTGATCGGTGCACCACAAGGTGTGCAATTATCACACCGCCTACCGAACCATTGGCACCGGATTATTTTTGTACTGTTCACCACGGGTGTTATTGTGAAACTGCTGATCGACTTTTTATAACCATTATTCTATGAGACATCTCTTATTCCTGCTATTCTTTGCGCTGCCATTCTTACTACACAGCCAACCGGCATCTCAACCGGCTTCACCGGCATTATGGATGAAGAATCACGTGTCGTTTCTGGCAGACGACAAATTGGAAGGCAGACAAACCGGATCAGCTGGCGAAAGGCTGGCACTGGAATACCTTACTGAACAATGGCAGAAAATGGGCTTATCTCCATACCTGTCAACCGGTTATTACCAGCCCTTTGATTTCATTTGGCGCAAGTATGCTACCAACAACACATCACTCAGTATCGACGGACAACCAATCGCGGACTCATTGTTTTACCCAATATCACATGCAGCCAACGGCACCATTACTGCATCAGTTGTTCCGGTAGGCTTTGGCATTGATGCGCCAACACTCTCCTACAATGATTTTGCTGATAAGGAAGTAAAGGGAGCCATTGCAGTCATTGAAATCAGCACACCCGATGGCTATCATCCACACTCCAAATACGTGGATTATCTGGACATAGTATCCAGGATAGATGCAGCTATTGCACAGGGTGCCGCCGGCATCATATTCATCAATACAGACCCCAATGCAGAGAATCCTCCACAAGCACTCAATGAAAAGATAAAGGCCAGACAAGTGCCGATGGTTTTCCTGAAAGATGCATCTCTCCTCGAACAAGCTACTACTGCTGCGATAACTGTCGAGCTGCTGGAAGAAACCCGTACCGGCCACAATGCATTGGCATGGATCGATAACGGCCAACCCAATACTGTAGTCATTGGGGCTCACTTCGACCACCTTGGCTATGGTGAAAAAGGCTCGCTGTATACAGGAGCTGAACCCATGATACACAACGGTGCAGACGACAATGCATCCGGTGTAGCGATGATGCTGGAACTGTCCAGACACCTGAGCAAGGGTGAGCTAACTGGCAACAATTACCTGTTTGTCGCTTTCTCCGGTGAAGAGCTTGGATTGTACGGATCAGCACACATGACACGCCAACCGGATTTTCCCGTGTCGTCCATCAACTATATGATCAACATGGATATGGTAGGCAGGCTTGATGAAGAAGGGAACCTCGCCATCAATGGCATTGGCACCTCTCCTTCTTTCCAGACAGCGATAGATGAGATTACCATAACAGGCATCACCGAAAAGACTTCAGAATCCGGTATTGGCCCGTCAGACCATACCTCATTCTACCTGAAGGATATCCCTGTGATTCATTTCTTTACCGGAACACATGAAGACTACCACAAGCCCACCGATGATGCGGAAAAGCTATCGTACGAAGGCATGGGATTGGTCTTTGACTACATTGTATCACTTCTGGAGCACCTGGATGATGACGGGGAAATTGTGTTTACACCCACCAAAACGGAAGACCAGCGGGAAACCCCCAGATTCACCGTGTCACTGGGTGTTATACCTGACTACATGTTTCAAGGAGAGGGGATGAAGATTGACGGTGTACGTGAAGATAAGCCGGCAGCTAAAGCAGGCTTGCAGGCAGGCGATATCGTGATTCAAATGGGACCTATACAGGTAACAGATATGACGAGTTATATGAAGGGGTTGAGTCTTTTCAAGAAGGGAGACGTTGCTACCATAGTATTCCGCAGATCAAATGAAGAAATGACCACAGAGGTCACATTCTAGCATGACTACCCTATTGCATATTGAAACCTCCACCCGTACTTGTTCGGTATGCGTTGCTCAGGATGGTGTGATGGTGTCATTGAAGGAAGCAGCCGGAGACTTTGACCATGCCCGCATCCTGACAAGCCTCATAGACAGTGTACTGGCTGATGCCGGCATTGATTATGGCCAACTTGATGCTATTGCTGTGAGTGAAGGTCCCGGATCCTACACCGGACTTAGAATTGGTACAGCTACGGCGAAGGGACTCTGTTATGCTTTGGACATACCATTGATTGGTATACCCACCTTACAGATTTTAGCCTGCGACCTGATAAACGGAAATAAGGGCTTCAAGAAGTATGCAGTGCTGATGCCCTCACGTAAGGATGAAGTATATGTAGCTATCTATTCAACTAAATTGGAAACCATCCTTCCTCCGACCTACATGATAGTCACTGAATTAGCAACAGTCATTCCTTTCGAGGACTGCCTGATTGGTATCAGTAATTCCTTCGAGGATTCGCAAATCCCAAACATATGTAAAGAAAGGCCATATAATGTGGTTTTCCATTCATCGAAGAATATGGTCTCTTTATCCTATGAATCACACCAGTTCAAAACACACAAAAGTTTAATTTATTTTGAACCATTATATTTGAAGGGCGTTTATACCGCTGGAAGGAGCCAATAACTTTTCCCATACATCATTCAGTAACTAATCAAAATTCGTAGACATGAAGGGGAACATCACCAAACAGTCTGACGTGATTATACTATCAAAAAACGATAGTGTAGCCGAAGACATCAAACTGGATCTCTCAGTTATGAAGAAAGCTGCTATGATCCTGCGGGCCGTTAATCACAAATTGCGCCAATCAATCATCCGATTATTGGAAGACAGTGGTAGACTGACCGTTACAGAGATTTATGTGAAACTGCGACTGGAACAATCTGTTGCTTCACAGCACCTGGCTATCCTTCGTCGTGCAGGCATTGTCCGCACCGACCGGGATGGTAAGTACATATTTTACTCGCTCAATAAGGCAAGAATCAGCGAAATAACCGGACTTGTTGGTGAGTTAGCCGCCTGATTTTTACCATTCATTGAAAATATTTGAAAACCCTGCCTTTTTGAGGCAGGGTTTTTTATTTTTCCACTTTGAAACATTTGCTTTAATATTTGTAAAAATAAATATCCTCGTATGGGTGACTCCCATCTCCATAATGCATTCAACACACTTGCAGGTATTATAAGAACTGTAAACCACCCCGAGCGCTTACAGATCATCGAAACCTTACACCAACAACCATACCTGACTATCAGTCAAATATCAGCCAGATTAAACATACACCGATCCATCATCTCGCAGCATTGTAAGTCGCTGAAGGAATACGAAATCATCAGACCACACTCACCGGAGTATCCGAACAAACTGATGAATAATTACCCGAAATTGATGCAAATCAGTAAGGTATTCAGCACATTTACCGACATCTAGTACCTGTTTACCGACGTACCTTTGCGTCATGAAACAGATTCCACTAACCGAGATTCCAGCGTTCCTTGAAGCAGGCTATCAAGTTTTTGACATCCGTCCCATCGATGCTCTCGAATTGGGTTCCATTGCCAACAGCATTTACCTTCCTGTAGATAGTACAACAGAACAACTGCTATCGCTGGTAAAAGATCCCGAACATGCCATTCTGTGTACAGGTGATAAAAATCAGATACCAGATAGCCTACAAGACAGTTTCAGTCTATACTGTGTACTCCCGACAAATGAGGATATACCCGAGTATCTCCCCATAGATGTACTTATAATAGTAGACCTCGAAGAATTTGTACTGGATATTAAACACGACAAAAAAGCCAA
>CAYYHM010000029.1:0-5998 GCA_964471795.1 uncultured Chitinophagales bacterium
CTACTCCTGCTCAGGTACAGGCAGTGGCTCGTTGTCATCAGCCAACTGTGTAGCACTGGTGGCTTTCACCTCTGTCACTTCTTCCGGCGCTTGCTCATCTGCCGGGCGAGGGGCAAACAGCTCTGAAAAACGGTCGAAGTCTTTGCGGAAGCTAACACCCACACCGGCTCTACCCCGATAGTCTTCTGCAAAGATGTCATAATCTGTTTCCCGGAAACCACGTACCCGAATCCTGCCGTCCTCGGTAATGCTGTATTCCAGAGAGAAGTCACCATACAGGTTGTTGGTAGTGGCTGCGGCAGTTTCGTTGGCACCAAAATCAAAGTTCCCACCCACATTGATGGTCAATCGGCCAATCTTCTTGTTCAACTCCAGTTCCAGTTCGTTGCGCCTCGACAGGTCGGTTTCTTCTCCCATGTCATAGGAGCGGTAGTCCAGATTTACCGTCATATCGTATCTGCTCAGCCAGTCGTTGAAGTAGATGTTCAGCTGATTGGTTACAAATTCAGTGAGCGTAGTAGCTCCGGTCGTCAGGATGTCCGTTTGCCCACCAGCAGCGGACGCACTCAATTCCGGTGGCAGGAATCTGTTGAACATGATCAGACCGAAAACCTGCTTGTTCAGTTCGGTTTCGTTGCTCTTAACCTCCTGCAGCCTACTGGTGAACACGCTCGTCAGGTTGTTGTCCTGATTGGCTACGGCAATATCAAAGGCTATATCAGGTGCATTCAGCGATCCCTTCATGGCCAGTGCCAGGTCTACATCCACCGGACGACGCAGACTTTGGATTTCGCCCGACGACAACTGGTCTTCCAGGTCGCTCACCAGATCGAAACGAGCCACTTTGCGGCGGTAGATGGCACGGAGGTCCAGCATGGCGTCATATGGATCGCCCGTCCAGGAGATGGTGCCTCCTTTTTCGATGATGAACTTCTTGCTGATGACGTCCTGCAAACGGAACAGATAATCTCCCTCCTCGATAGTTACATCGCCATACATGTTGAAGTTGCCGTCCATGTCGATGGCTATCTTGATGGCGCCCTTACCCCTGCCACGGATGATTTCACCGGTTTGTTCATTGAA
Organism: uncultured Chitinophagales bacterium; assembly: GCA_964471795.1. GTDB lineage: Bacteria > Bacteroidota > Bacteroidia > Chitinophagales > S012-47 > CAJXXO01. The sequence goes on from CAYYHM010000029.1 coordinate 1,084, forward strand.
GATCAATTCCATCGATGCGTCGGGTGTCACGTCCAGGTCCATCACCAGATTCATACCAGTGTAGCTCTTGGCTACAGGAATGGCTGCGGCGGAATCTGCGCTGTGGTCTACAAATTGGATGAAGTCGTATTCCGAAGCAGTTGTGCCGTACACGATAGGGATGAATACCTCGGTGCCCGGGTCGGATTTGGCATTCACATACAGGTCCAGCTTATCGAAAGGCCCATTGATCAGCACAATGGCTTTGCCAAATGCCTTGCCATAGAACAGATCGTTCTCCTCCCGTGTGGTTTGCATGAAACGGAAGTTAGGCTGCGTGTAGATATAGAAGTCCTGAAAGGTGAAGTCCGTAAAATCGCGGAACCAGATTTCTCCACCCATGTCGGCATATGAAATGTTGCCATCGAGCCGGTCACGCAGCCGTGTCTTCTTCACGAAGATGGATTTCTCGCTGAAATCTATCGGAATCGGATCGAAGTAATAGGTCGTGCCCAGATAGTCCACCGTAGCCTGAGCGTCATATACGGTAAGTGACCCCTTGAAAACAGGATTATCCAGGGAGCCATGTAGCATCACGTCGCCATTGATGGTTCCTGCAAGGTCCGAGGCAACGCCTACCAAAAACGGCTCTACCACAGCAAAGGGGGCATCTCGGGTGATGAGACGGAAGTTGAGGGCCTGATCCTCATCATACAGCGCATACCGTCCTTTCAACTGCAGCTGGCCGCCGGCATAGGCCACCAGGTCATTCTGGATGGTCACATGCCCGGAAGCCAGATCCCATCCGGCCAGCAGTTTCATGTCGCCAATCGTGTCGCCATCCAATATCAGATGATCCACAAACAAGTCACCCTGTGCGCTGATGTTGTCTGTCAGCAGGTCGTTGAGGTGCACCTTGCCGGTGATGCCTCCTTGCAGCAGGTAGTCGTCGTATTGTACGATGCTTAGTATATCTTCCAGCGATACACGGGACAAATCAATGGTTATGTCCGACTGATTGCGCACATCGATAGTAGAAGTGATGGATATCTGCTGTTCGCCGTTTTGCAATTCCAGGCCGGTAGCATAGATGTTGCCGTCATAATACCGGATTTCATTGGACTTGTCGATGTTCCATTGTTCACCGGCCAAAATCAGGCGGGAACTCAACAGCCGCAGTGACAGGCTATCCCCTTTGTTGGTGAACTCAGCTTGTGTAAATAGTTCATTCAGCAGGCTGTCCTCATATACTTCAAAGAGAAAACCAATCCTATCCTGTTGAATGGAGCCACCGATATGGTGGGTGGCCGCCAGCCCGTTCGGCAGTATCAATTCGTTGATGGCTACATCAAAGAAGAGCGTGTCGGGATTGGATTGCAAGTATAAGTTAGCTTCATTGGCCGTAAAGCCCTCATAGGCAATATGCGGCAGGTTCAGGCGGGCAATGAGGCGGTGAGCGGTACTGTTGAAGTTACCGGCAAGACTTGTTCCTGCCAGCCCTTCTATACCCGGAATGAGCAGGTCCAGCAACTGCGACTGTTTACGGATGTCCAGCATGAAGAAGAAGTCCTGATCCACCTCTCTGGCACTGGTGTAGTTGAGTACCGACGGATAGTAGGCAGACAGAAAGCCGAGGAAGGTAGGGGCAAGCTCACTTACTTTGAACCGGCCGTCGATCATGCCATTGGCCAGTGTACTCTCTAAGGTGATGCGCTTACCGAGCTCATAGTTTTCAGATTCCAGCGACACGTTGCCGATAGGGTAGAAGCGGTTGTTGTAGTATACTTCTGTTTGCTTCAGGTTGATGGCGCCAATCAGGTTATCTATGTCCAGGCCACTGAAGGCGGCCTCCATGTGGGTACGGATCCGCAGGTTCTCGTCCGTTACGTTCAATGCGGTCAGATTGGCCATGTCAACTTTGCTCGACAGATTGAACAGGGGTTGTTCTTCGCTGAGGTCTATCTTTCCGGCAAAGGTTAACCGCAAGTTGGGGTCGTCAATGTCGAAGTTTCCATCGAACCGGCGTTCCACGAACCGACCATCAAAGTCGATGTCTGTGTACTGATACCCGAATAAGTCAAACTGCTTCACCTTGCCCGAAATGGTGGCATCCATGTCTGTGGCCGACAGTCCCTGTCCATCGATACTCACCCGAAAGCTGGCCTTGCCGGCAGCCGGCTCGTTGAACCATTTGCCCAGTTGGAAATCACGTGCTTGCAGGTTGCCCTGGTAGGTGGCTATGGGCCCTGCCAGGTTCATGTTGATGTCCACAGCGAATTGCCCCATTGAGCTGCTGAGATCTCCATAGGCCACAAAGTCTTGCAAGAATCCGGTGAAGTTACCTGTAAAGGCTACTACACCCATCATGCGGGCCTGTGGCGGCAGCGTCACAAAGGGCAGCATTGTTTCCAGCTCAGCGGCGGTAGTCTGCAGGGAGTGTATGGAAAGATCGATGAAGGTTTCGTCCGGTGAAGGCAAACCATAAATGGATAGGTCGGTGAGTACATCGGTATAGCGGCCATACCGAAGTCGGAGGTCCTGCCCCCGCAGACTGCTCACCTTTCCGGTGATCTTACCATCCAGCAGATACGTGGCTTTTTCCAATGGTATGCCGGGGGCAAAATAGGCGATATCACCGATGTTCACAGATGCGCTATCCAAATGTGCCTCCAATCGCACTTTGTTGATGAAATCACCGAAATCTGCCAGACTGCGGTATGTAAAGTGTATAGAATCGGATAAGCGGCTTTGTGGTGTAGCCAGCAACAGGTCGTCGAGGATGATGCGGTCAGGCGCTACAGACACGATGGCATGCAGCGTATCCAGCCGGAAACCGCTTTGCTCCTGTAAAGACAACGTGTTGAATGTAGCAAACAGGGTATCTTCAGTCAGCCGTATATCATTGATATCCAACGTATAGGGTGCAATGCCCAGATCGTCCCAATTGATTAGTCCCGACACAATGCCTGTATCTCCCAGCGTATTGTCGAACTGAAAACTGCCGTCCGACAGCAGGAGATGCTCAATAGATAGTGCCCAGTGGCTCAGGTTCCAGTCATTGGTTGTGTCCGATGGAGTTGTTATCTGATCAGGTTCAGTAGATGTGTCAACAACAGCAGCGGGGGTGCCTGCGAAGGTGCGCAAGGTGGTAATCGGTTGTTCCACTACCAGTTCACGGATGTCAATCCGATTATTCGCCAGATCCAGCGCAGCGGTATGCAAATGCAGGTGCTGCATGGCCTGCGACACATAGGTGCCGCCGGCTTTGTCATCGTAGGTCAACGACAGGTTGTAGAAATCTATCACCGGAGGTTCAAAGGTGAAAGGCCGTCCTTGGGTAGAGGTAGTATCTGTTTCATCACCTTGTAAGGCATCGGCAATGAACTGATAGTTGAAGTTTGCGTCGCCGGCTTGCCGGTTCAGGTTGATGCGGCCATCCCGCAAACGGAGCTGACGGATATCGATATGCCGTTGCAGCAGCGCCAGCACATTGTATTGCAGGTAAACATCGCCCAGATAAGCGAGCGTGTCCTGCTCCTGATCAAGTACGGTAAGTGCTTTGATATTGGCTTCGAAAAATCCGAATCTTACATCCTCTACAGTCAGGGTGGTTCCAAGCCGTTGACTGAGTTGCGCCATCACCTGTTGCCCGATCCAGTTCTGCACGCCGGGCAGTTGCAATGCCAGAAATGAACCTACTATCAGCACCAGGACGGAAAGCCCTGTATACCGTACAGCCCGTATGGTGCGGGTGTAGATGGATTGTAGCCGAAATAGGTTGCGCACAGCGTAGATTTATGCTAATGTAAAACTACTACAAATTAAACGCTTGGGTCAACGAATCCCGTATTCTTACAGGCTACTTTTGGTCTCATTTGCGACCGGTGACCAGTATTGCGGTCACACCGGGAAACGCAGTATTACAGGATTGTTGAATGCATTTGTACAAGCACTACCTGTATCTTTGCGCCATGTCTGAGAATCCGGTAATCCTGGCCATTGAATCCAGCTGTGACGACACATCTGCAGCAGTGATTGCCGGTGGTCGCATCTTAAGCAACGTGACAGCCACACAGGCTATCCACGAGCAATATGGGGGCGTAGTACCGGAGGCAGCCTCTCGACAGCATGAGAAGAACATCGTGGTGATTGTAGATGCTGCACTGCAGCGGGCCGGTATAGGCGTGTCGGACCTGCATGCGGTGGCATTTACCCGAGGACCCGGTTTGATAGGTTCGCTGATGGTAGGTGTGTCCTTTGCCAAAGGGCTGGCATTGGCACGGCGGCTGCCACTCATTGCTGTCAACCACATGGAGGCGCACATCCTGGCACATTTCATCGACGAACCGAAGCCGTCCTTCCCCTTTTTGTGCCTTACCGTCAGTGGAGGCCACACGCAAATCGTGCAGGTGAATAGCCCTGCTGATATGCAACTGTTGGGCGAAACCCGCGATGACGCTGCCGGTGAAGCCTTTGACAAGATCGGGAAACTGCTGGGCTTGCCCTATCCTGCCGGTCCACACATCGACAAACTGGCAAAGGATGGTGATCCCCATCGGTTTGCCTTCCCGGAGCCGAAGATTCCCGGTCTCAATTACAGCTTTTCGGGTCTCAAGACGGCGGTGATGTATTTCTTACAGGCCGAGGTGGTAAACAATCCCTCCTTTGTGCAGGACAATCTGGCCGATATATGTGCTTCCGTGCAGCACAGGATCGTCACCATCCTGATCAGCAAGTTGCGCCGCGCCGCCAAGGAGACAGGCATCAAGGAAATCGCTATTGCCGGTGGTGTGTCGGCCAACAGTGGACTGCGCGCTATTCTGCAGCAATACGGCAAAAAGGAAGGGTGGAACACCTATATCCCGGCATTCGAATATTGTACCGACAATGCCGGTATGATCGCCATGGCGGCACATTTCCAATACCTGGAAGGCAG
>CAYYHM010000029.1:6098-13353 GCA_964471795.1 uncultured Chitinophagales bacterium
GCATTCCAATCCAACCGATACATGGATAGGCCGGTGATTGACGCATGGGCACCTGGTACACCTTTCCAATTTCCACTGATGACCTGTACTTGCACTTTACCTTCATCCTCCGTTGCGGTGGGTATGTCTTCCACCTGCAAACCGTGGTAAGTCGGCGGTGTCATTTTCAATCGTGCGGGCAGGTTCATCCACAGTTGCAATATCTCCGACCGGCCACCACTTTCCATGAAACTTGGCGACGAAACTTCGGTATGGATGATTCCACGTCCTGCCGTCATCCACTGTACGCCTCCGGCTTTGATGACACTTTGTACTCCGGTGTTATCGGCATGCATCACATCGCCGTCAATGATAAAGGTGAGTGTCTCGAAACCCCGGTGCGGATGAGGCCCAAAAGGCAAGCCGTCATTGTGCGGTGGAAACTCCTCCGGGCCATGGTGGTTCAGGAACAGGAATGGATCCAGATGGGACAGAGCGCCGGTGGGAAGAGCCCGCCAGGTGAGTAAACCCGGCATGTGCGCTTCCTGCGCCGGATAGATTTGTTGTACGATTCTGTGCATAAGCAATGTATGTCAACCCATAATACCTTTCCGTACCTGTAAGTTCATTACCGGCTACACATCAGTCCTGCTTCGGTTGATGGTTTCTATCAGGCACTTTCACCATGCTGCGATGCATCCAACCCCTTTTCCTCCTGGTCTGCCCGCACACGCATGGGAATCAACTGATTGACCACTTGATACAAGATCCAGCTACCGCCAAAGGAAAACACCGCCACAAACCCCAATGCCAGCAGGTGGTACAGGAATGTGTCATATTGCCCGTACACCAGACCTACTTCTTTGGCGAAGATGCCTGTCAGGATCATGCCGGCAATACCGCCGACACCATGGCTGGGGAACACGTCCAGCGTGTCGTCCAGTCTGGTTTTCCGTTTGATGTGGATGGCTATGTTGCTGATGAGTGCGGCCGTGAACCCGATGAAGATGCTCTGACCCAGGGTAACGAAGCCAGCGGCAGGGGTTATGGCTACCAAACCCACAATAGCACCGAGGCAGGCACCAAGTGCGCTCATCTTACGGCCACGGAAGCGGTCGAAGAATACCCAGGTGATCAGCGCGGCAGCTGATGCCAGATTGGTGTTGGCAAAGGCGATCACCGCATCTGTGTTGGCGCCCAAGGCCGATCCTGCGTTGAAGCCAAACCAGCCGAACCACAACAGGCTGGCCCCCAGAATAACGAATGGTACGTTGGAGGGCTCATCGATCACCTTTTTCCGTTTGCCTAAAAACAACGCACCAGCCAAAGCGGCGAATCCTGCCGACATGTGCACCACCGTGCCACCGGCGAAGTCCAGCACACCCCAGTTGCGGAACAGCCCATCCGGATGCCACGTCATGTGGGCCAAGGGGGCATAGATCAACAGGGTAAACAGGGTAATGAACAGGATGTAACTCCTGAACCGGATTCGCTCAGCAAAGGCACCCGTAATCAACGCCGGCGTGATGATGGCAAACTTCAGCTGGAACAAGGCGAACAACAGGAATGGTATGGTGGCGCCGAAGTCGGGGTTAGGTGAAATGGTAACACCCCTGAAGTTGAAGTAAGTCATCGGATGACCGATAACGCCGCCAATCGATTCGCCGAAGGCCATGCTAAAACCGATGATCACCCACACCACACTCACCACGCCAAGGGCAATGAACGACTGGAGCATGGTGGAAATCACGTTCTTCCTGTTTACCATGCCACCGTAGAAGAAGGCAAGTCCGGGTGTCATCAGCAACACAAAAGCACTGGCAACCATCATCCAAGCCGTATCGCCGGCATTGATGTCAGAAGCGTCGGTTACCCATGTATATTCAGTGTGGAGCAGGAGAGAGAGGAGCACAAGTAGCGCCAATACGACGAAGTTGATTTTACTTCCCATTGTCAGGCATTGTTTTGAGGTTGAGTAATATCTGCTCCGGATCGATACTCATGCCTGCAATGGAGACTCAAAGGTAGTAATCACCTGCTTTTGATTGGCACATTTTCCACAACAATGTATGAATTGGCATAGGAAAGATATGTCGAACCGGCACTACAACCGTCTACAGGACTGCCAACAGTTGGTATATGCATCCGTAAATGGAGCATTATTGCATATACATCATTGAACGTTTGTATTGATTTTTAAAAATGCTTCTCAAATGTTTCTCCATTGAACTGATATAGGTTTCCATCTGCCATGCCAAACCATAGTATTCCGTTATTGTCTTCGTAAATAGATAGAGCAAAATCATTCGTAAGTCCGTCATTTACTGTGTAATTCACCATACGCTCACCATCGTATTTCCAAATTCCTGCATCTCTATCTCCAAACCAGATGTTCCCTTGACTATCTTCTGCAATCGTAAATACGTGCTCAAGCGTACCGGGTGGTGATTTGTCGCCATTTCTTCCACTAGTAGGGTGTATCAGGTTTTTTTCTTCCGAAAAATTGATGACTGATTCTCCGTTTTTTAGTAATACACCTATTCCATTATTCCCCATCCAAAGTCTGCCTTTAGAATCTTCCAAAATACTTCTTATATGAAGAGAAATAATGTTTCTATCAAAACCTAAGGTTTCGTCATTGATGATTGTAAATTCACTTCCATCATAGCCAAAAACACCTGCGTAAGAGGCAAGCCAAATCATATTGTTTTTGCCTGCTGAAATACCTGTTGTAGCAAATAAGTTATTGTTAGGGTTGAGGACTTTATGAGGAGGAAATGGCAAATAATATAATTTTTGCCCATCAAATCTATATACCCCTTCTTGAATTCCCGCTTCAAACCAAAGGTCGTTGTCAGACTTCCTCCATTCACCTTGCAATGGTTCATTACGCTGGATCGGCGAAATATTTTGAACAGGTCCTATACCTGCGTTGGTGTGATTGATAATCCTTGATCCATCGTAACTGCTTACTCCCATTTGCGTATTAAACCAAATAACACCTTCTTTGTCTTCTTGTATGGAGTGAATTTGGTTGTCAGTTAGCCCTTCATTCATAGTGAAATAGCTAAATGATATACCATCGTATAGCGCAACGCCCTCCCTAATACTTCCAAACCAATAATTTCCTTTGCTATCCTGGAAAATCGAACTTATTCCTGAGACAAAATTCAGGGTATCAGTTATTAAGTTGTTGTCGATTACCGATTTATTAGCTGCATTGTCGGACACTTTCCTTTCAGCACAAGAAAAAGTAAAAACAACTATGAAGACCAGGTAAATCAATGTTGGCTTATTTCCCAATTTACATATTTTCTATGTGATGCATAACGCTCTCGGACAAGCTAATTACGGTATCAGAAGCAATTCACTTTTCGTTTGTCGCTTTGTTATTTGTTATTCAATTTGTTTGAATTTCACGCTATCATATATATATAACTTTGTAGCAAGTTTTTCTATCCGATTATTTTCTTCATAATCCATTCTACAGGTCCATTTTCTCTGCTCTTCAACCAAAAAGTTGCAAACCACATACATAATAGACTAAACACTACAGCATAACCCACTGAAAATTCTACAGGATAATTTCCCATTCTTTCCGGGTTAATTGCTTCAATAATTGCCATGCCAATAACCACGTGTGCCACATAAAAAGTTAATGCCAGTTGTCCCGTTTTATGTAGAGCCAAAAGTATTTTGTTTGTTGAAAACCTCTTACCGATTATGATACAGGCTGATAGTATTGAGATGGAAATTGCCATACCAGTAAACATATAAATGGGTAATGGTGGCATTGGGTTTGTTCCAATAATTTCAGTCAAATCGCTTGCAGTTTGTTGGTTTCCTGCTGACAGAATAAAAACTATTAATTGCGATAGAATTTGAATGGTAACAAATGCAATTGAACTAACCCAAAATGCTCTTTTGATAAATCTGTCGTTATTTAAATCTTGCTTGCCGAACCAAAAGCCAAATAACATAAAAGCAGTCCATGGAATGGCCGGGTGAAACCCATTTAAAAAAAGGTTTCTGATAAAGCCATCCAATGACCAGAAATCAAGATAATCTAAAGTGTAGAAATCCCAACCTGTCTCGTAATTCCAAATGATGAGGAGCAATGGGTAAACAAGTACCAATGAAATTGCAGACAGTAAGATGGCTTTTTCATTGCTTGTTAGCAGCAGTAACATGGCAAGCATATAAACGCCATAAAAATGCAAAATATCCGCTGGCCATATTACTATGTATGATAGTCCCATAATGAAGAGGAAAAAGGCCCTTTTGGCAATCTTTATTCGGACAGCCTTTATCTTTTGGCGGTCATTATTGCTCAATGCGGAATTTGTCATCATAGCTAGCCCAACTCCTGCTAACACCACAAAAGTGGCGGCGGCCTTGCCATCAAATGCACTTGCCAATGATTTGACCCAGGTCAATCCGTTTTCGCCAAGCACGATTTTGAAATTAACGATTATCATACCGATAACGGCGAATGCTCTTGCGACATCAATTCCGATTATTCTTTCTTTCACGGTATTTGTTAAATTGGATACTGCGGCTTGGCAATGGCTTGTGGCGTACCGATAGTTACTGGGATCGAAGTCCCGCACCTGCGGGATCCATCGAAACTACAGCTTTTTACGGAGCGGAAACCTTGCAGGCAGCTCTTCAACCCCCATAAGGTTACGCTTTATTGTGCCTATTTTTTTCTTTTCAATACCATCCCATTAATGTCATCAGTCCGATAAGAATAAGTCCAACCGTCATAATTATCTGTAGTGTCAAAATGGTCAAAAGAGAAGCTCTTACATATTTCTTTTTGTATGGCAGTCCCTTGTATGGCAATAGTGCGACCAATGTGCCAAGGATAAATCCAAGAATATTAAAGCCGATTAAGTTGGCATGTAAAGCAGTCAAAATATTATCAGTTGCGCTCCTTGGTCCCTTTATAAGTAATCCACACAGAATAGTATTTACGACAATCAGAATTAATATCCGAATAAGATATTTTTTTATGTCTCCTTTCAGTTTATTGATAATATTCTCCGTTAGTCCTGCGTCTAGATTTTCTTGGTTTTCCATTTTGTCTTTCTTCAAATTAGGCACATCTCACTTATATCCCTGAGTTTTTCAAGCACACAACCCTATTTCGGCGGTATATGTCAATAGGTAATGGGTTAATACGGAAATTACCATGTAATAAACGGTACTACAAGTCATCGACTGGATTTTTACTGCAAACTTGCAGTCAATTAGTGTTTCAGCAAAGACCTCATGGTGGAAGATCCATAGGCTTTGTCACTTACCGGATAGGTTACTTGTTCATCATGCCTCTGTAAGCGTGGTGCGTATAAAGTAGCACCATGACCGATAAATACCATCGGCATACGTTGGCCGGTATCCGGCCATGCCAGAGCAGATTGGGCGAAGCTGCGGATCGATCCGGTGGCGATTTCCATAGTGGCTACTGTAGTTTGAAACAAAAATCTGCGTCTTTCCATTTTCTATGCAGTAATCAGTGAAAATTCTGATTCCGCTGTACGTACTGTAGCCACATGGTTGGCGTAGCCTACAGCAGCACGTTGGAAAAACACAATCAGACCTTTCTTTATCTCATTACCTTTGCACCATGCAAGTGTTCGACAACATCATAGAAACCATCGGCAATACCCCATTGGTTAGGCTGCATCATGTGATTGATGACATACCCTGCCCGGTGTATGCCAAAGTAGAGAGTGTGAATCCGGGGAACTCGGTAAAAGACCGCATTGCGGTGAAGTTGGTTGCCGATGCAGAAGCGGCCGGCATCCTGAAACCGGGGGGCACCATCGTAGAAGGAACATCAGGAAATACGGGTATGGGGTTGGCACTGGTAGCCATTCAGAAAGGCTACAAATGCATCTTTACCACCACCGATAAGCAGTCCAAAGAAAAGATAGATATACTGAAGGCCGTAGGTGCTGAGGTGGTCGTTTGTCCTACCGATGTGGCGCCTGAGGATCCTCGATCCTATTATTCCATGGCGAAATCCATTGCCGAAAATACGCCCAATGCCTTCTATGTGAATCAATACTTTAATCTGAGCAATAGACAGGCGCATTATGAATCCACAGGACCGGAAATCTGGCGACAGACCGATGGCAAGGTGACACATTTCGTGGTAGGAGTGGGCACAGGTGGCACAATCAGCGGTACAGGTCGTTACCTGAAAGAGCAGAATCCTGCCATAACAGTGTGGGGCATCGACTCCTACGGCTCTGCGCTGAAGAAATATCACGAAACGGGCATCTTCGACGAAAATGAAGTATATCCCTATATCACGGAAGGGATTGGAGAGGATATCATACCTTCCAACATAGATTTCAGTGTGATTGACTACTTCGAGAAGGTTACCGACAAGGATGGGGCGCTGATGGCACGCCGCATGGCACGTGAGGAGGGCATCTTTGCGGGATATTCTTGCGGATCGGCACTGGCAGGCTTGTTGCAACTGAAAGACAGGCTAAAACCGGATGACTTCGTGGTAGTGCTGTTGCATGACCATGGAAGCCGGTATGTAGGGAAGATCTACAACGACGATTGGATGCGGGAGAAAGGATTTATGTAGTGGCACGAGTCGTAACAGATCAGACCGGCAGGTCGGTCACCGTTTCCGACAAGCCGTTGCGCATCATATCTCTGGTGCCTTCCCAAACGGAGCTGTTGCATTATCTGGGTCTTGGCGACAGGGTAGTGGGCATTACCCGATTTTGTATCCACCCACCGGAATGGTTTCGCAGTAAGCCACGGGTAGGCGGCACCAAGCAAGTGGATGCAGACAGGATTCATTCCCTTCAGCCGGATCTGATACTGGCCAATCAGGAAGAAAACACCCGCGAGGAAATCTTGTCGTTGGCAGCACACTATCCGGTATGGGTGAGCGACGTGCGTACCTGGGACGATTGTCTGGCTATGATTCAACAGGTGGGTGTATTGACCGCAACAGGGGAGAGGGCAACCGAACTCATAGCGGCGTTGGTTGCATCCCGCAAAAATTGGGTGAAGCTCCCACCACGCAAGGTGCTGTACCTGATCTGGCGCAGACCATGGATGGGTGTGGGATCCGACACCTTTATACATGCCATCATGCAGGAAACAGGTGTCGTGAATGTGTTGGCGGCCAACAAGCGATATCCGGAATTGTCAGAGGAGGCGATAAAGGCCTTGAAGCCCGATGAAGTATGGCTGAGTAGTGAACCCTTTCCCTTTCGGGATCAGCATGTAGCCGAGCTGCGCA
>CAYYHM010000029.1:13453-26361 GCA_964471795.1 uncultured Chitinophagales bacterium
ATTTCATCAAAATAGGGCTTCACCTTCTCGCAGTAGGCCACTGCTTTTTCGCGCGCGTCGACCAGATTGTTGGCCTTCTTGCGCTCTTCTACCATGGCATCCACACCTTTCTTCATGGACTGGATGTGGGTAGATAATTTTTCAACGATTTCCATCTGTGCCTGATAAGAATCTTTCTTCAGTCCGATGGCTTGCAATCCTGCTATATTGTCGATCAGTTGGTTCTGATAACTTACTGCTGCAGGTAGAATATGATTCAATGCCAGATCACCAATCACCCTTCCTTCTATCTGTATCTTCTTGGCATAGTTCTCTAGCAGGATCTCGTAGCGAGCTTCTACCTCATGGTGTTTGAAGACACTGTTTTGTTCAAACAACTTCAGGTTCTTCTCCCTCAGGTAGGCATCCAGTGCATGTGGAGTGGTCTTGATGTTCTCCAATCCCCGCTTTTCAGCTTCCTTTTCCCAGGCCTCGCTGTAGTTGTCACCTTCGAACAGTATCTTCTTGCTTTCCTTGATGTAGGTCTGCAATACCTTCAAGATGGCGGTGTCTTTCTTGTCACCTTTGTCCACCAAAGCTTCCACTGCCTGGCTGAACTCACGGAGTTGCTGAGCCACGATGGTGTTCATCACAATCATGGGGCTGGCGCAGTTCATGCTGGAGCCTACAGCCCGAATCTCGAACTTATTACCGGTGAAGGCAAAAGGTGAAGTTCTGTTCCTGTCGGTGTTGTCCAACATCAGATCCGGAATCTTGTTGTGGATGTCCAACTTCAGGTCCATCTTATCGTCATCATCCATCTTGCCCTTCTTCACACGCTTTTCCACCTCTTCCAGCACGTCTTCCAGGTGCTTGCCGATGAATACGGAGATGATGGCAGGTGGTGCTTCGTTGGCACCCAGACGGTGATCGTTGCCCGCAGAGGCAATAGAGGCACGCAGCAGGTCGGCATGTTCGCTTACTGCCTTGATGGTATTGACGAAGAAGGTGAGGAATTGCAGGTTGGTCTTTGGAGTCTTACCGGGCGACAACAGGTTCTTGCCCGTGTCGGTACTCATGCTCCAGTTGTTGTGCTTGCCGGAGCCGTTGATGAGGGCAAATGGCTTCTCGTGGAGCAGCACACGCAGTTTGTGGCGGCGTGCAATCCGATCCATCAGGTCCATCAACAACTGATTGTGATCTACGGCAATGTTCACCTCCTCGAATACGGGGGCACACTCAAACTGTGCGGGTGCAACCTCGTTGTGGCGAGTACGCACCGGAATACCCAACTTGTGCGACTCAATCTCGAGTTCCTGCATGAAACGGATTACTCGCTCAGGAATCGAGCCGAAGTAGTGGTCTTCCAACTGCTGCCCCTTGGCAGGTGCATGGCCGAATACGGTGCGACCGGTGAGTACCAGGTCTGGACGAGCGAAGAACAGGGCTTCGTCTACCAGGAAGTATTCTTGCTCCCAGCCCAAAGTAGGGAACACCTTATTTACGTTGCGGTCAAAGTATCGGCAAACAGTAACGGCAGCTTCTTCCAGCGCATGCATGGACTTGAGCAGCGGCGCTTTGAAGTCGAGTGCCTCACCGGTGTAGCTCACGAAGATGGTGGGCACACACAATGTTTTGTCGGTGCCGATTTCCATGATGAAAGCGGGAGATGATGGATCCCACGCAGTGTAGCCACGTGCTTCGAAGGTGGCACGCAGACCGCCGCTCGGGAAACTGGAAGCATCAGGCTCTTGCTGCACCAAGGCATTGCCGTTGAAGGCTTCAATGGCCCTGCCATCCTGCACAGAGGCAAAGAAGGTGTCATGCTTTTCGGCCGTTGATCCATTCAGCGGCTGAAACCAGTGGGTGAAGTGGGATACGCCCTTGGAGATGGCCCATGACTTCATGGCACTGGCCACCTGATCGGCAATTACCCGGTCGATCTTCGTGCCGGACGAAATGGATGTCATCACCTGCTTGTAGGCATCTTCAGCAATGTACTGACGCATGGTTTCATTGGTGAACACATTCGCAGCAAAGTAGTCAGATACCCGTCCTTCCGGAACTTGTACATGAACTGCTTCCCTGGTCAGTGCATCCTCGATCGCATGTTTTCTGGTGATAGACATAATCCGTTTTTATGCAGGTCAAAATTAGAGGCCTTTTTCAGAACACGAAGAAAAAAAGTGAAAAATTTTCCAACAAATCCACAAAAACGTGGTCAACGACCGAAAAAAGTTGAAAAATATTGACCAAAAAGACAAAAAGGAGCATGCAGGCCTCCAATAAAGTAAAAATGTACCTGCGGTGGTTGAAGCGTTTTTGGTAGTAGCGGTGTGATTTTCACGAAGCCATGTCAATCAATCGAATCATACTATCCAATTACCTGGATTTCCTATCACGAATGCATGATCCCTCCATCTCACCATCTCATTTTCTAATTATCTAATTTTCTCATTTTCTAATTGTCTGATTTCCCCCGCGTCGACACCACATACAACATAGACAGCAACATCAGCAACTCCATGGGTGCCTTATAACGAGCGATGGCCCCCAGATTGGGAACCACAATCCCGGTGATGAGTGCAGAGAACACGATGGCACTCAGCAGCAGCAAGACAAGCGGTTGTCGAATCCAATGTCGGGCATGCCTGGCAAGCACCCAGCCCCACAATCCCAGCAGGAAATAGTTTTCCAAGCCATACAACATCAACTGCCAGCTGCGCCATTCACCCGGCCAGGGCCGCAACCATACGTTGATCAGCCCTTGCAACCCTGCCACCACCAGGGTAGGTATGCTCTCTACCGAATGCTGTGCTACATTGGTGTTGCCTTTCAGAGCCATAAACTCCTGTTGCCGCTCAGCCATAATCCGCACCGGATCCAGGGAAGGAATCAGGGTATGGAAGAGTAGGGTACAGACAGCAATCAGCCCTATGGAGGTGGCAAACCATATCCATGGTTTTCTGTCCCATAGCTGTATGGCGGCCAGCGCCAGCCCTCCGGGAACAAAAGACCACAGGTAGAATTCCTTCACCATCCACAACAACCAGATGCCGACCAGCAGGCTGCCGGCCTTGCGCCAGGTGTCGATACGGCCATCCGGTAGCAGTGGCGCCATGATGCAGACCAATGCCAGCATCACCATCGCTTCTTTGTGCAGCCCAGAGCCGTACAGCAACACCGACGGGAAAAACATCAATCCGGCAAGTAGATAGGCTGGTTTTGTGGTCGGGAGTTTCTGCATCCACCGGTTATATAAGTAGGCAATGCCGGCATATGATAGCCAACCCATCAAAACAGCATGTGTGTAATAGTATCCACCACTCAGGAAGGCCATCAGGGCATGGAGCTTCACCACGGTAAACGAAGAAGGATGCTGCCAGAAGGCAAAAGCCTCCGGATCTGCCGCAATATCGGGAAGCGTATCGCCACCATGTCTAAGTAGCAGCCGCAGGAAATCTGTGGGCGACTCCCAAGCCACCGCATGCAGTGCCAGTCCGCTTTCAAAAAGCTTGAACGTGTCTGCCTTACCATACCAGACCTCATGTACATAGCCATACAGCACAGCAGCAGCTAGGTGCAGCAACAAGCAGGCAGCGGCTACCCACAGGGACTGATGCCGCAGTCGTCCCCACTTTTGCCAAACCAGTAAAACCATAGCCAATGTTGCATAGCCGATGATGCCAATCCACTGCATGGCCATAAATTTATCCCAATCCGTGCTATGTGTGCTACTTTTGCGGCATGGGTCGCATACAAATTGATCTCCCGGCGGTGTTGCCGTTTCAGGTCACCTATCGCCTCCGGATTACGGATATGAACTACGGCAATCACCTGGGGAACGACCGGGTGCTGGCACTGGCGCATGAGGCCCGCATTGACTTTCTGTCCTCATTGGGTCTGACAGAACTGGATCTGGGAGAGCAGACGTCCATCATCATGGCAGATGCCGCCATCGAGTTCAAGAGTGAGGGTTTTGCCGGCAATGACATCAGTATCTATGTAGGTGCAGGGGATTTTACCCGTGCCGGCTTTGCCATGTATTATAAGATGGTGAACATTACCACCGGCAAAGACCTTGCTTATGTGAAAACAGGAATCGTCTGCTTCGACTATGCCATCCGTAAGGTGAGATCCGTTCCTGCATCATTCATTCAATCTATCAACCAACTTCATGGAATTACAGCATAGAGTAGCTATCGTCACCGGTGCCAGCAAGGGCATAGGTCTGGAATTGACCAAACAGCTGGCAGCCAAAGGGGTATCTGTAGCCGCCTGGAGCCGTACGGCAGCAGACTGGACACATCCCAATGTAGCCTGGATTGCCTGCGATATAGCCGATGAGGCGCAAGTGGAAAGTGCCTTTCAGGCAACTTTGGAGCGTTTCGGACCTCGTATCGATATCCTCATCAACAATGCAGGCTTCGGCATCTTCAAGAAAATGGAGGAGTTCACTTCCGAAGAGTGGCACCGACAATATGCGGTGAATGTGCATGGCATCTACTACGCCACCAAACGGGCAGTGCCGGTGATGCGGACCTATAAGTATGGGCACATCATCAATGTGGCGTCGATTGCTGCCAAGGCCGGGATGGCATCGGGATCCGGATACAACGGTTCAAAGTTTGCCGTACGGGGAATTTCCGAGTCGCTGTACCGCGAGGTAAAGGATGACAACATAAAAGTGACCTGCATTTTCCCGGGTTCTGTGGATACCGGTTTTTTTGATGAAGTGGCCGGTACTACAGCAAATCCAACGATGTTGCATGCCGACGATGTAGCAGCCATCATCATCCAGCAACTGGAGACGCCGGACAACTTCAACACCAGTGAAGTAGAGATTCGGCCCATGCGGGTAAAATACAGTGCATAACACCATAAGCCTAATCACATCTAACCTTTATATTTGCGCAAAATTTTTGCTGACATGAGAGAGATCACAATGCGGGAAGCCCTTCGTGAGGCCATGAGTGAAGAGATGCGGAGAGATGGAAGCGTATTCCTGATGGGAGAAGAAGTGGCAGAATACAATGGTGCCTACAAGGTAAGCCAGGGTATGCTGGACGAATTCGGTCCCAAGCGTGTTATCGATACGCCTATCGCTGAGCTGGGTTTTGCCGGCATCGGGGTAGGAGCAGCCATGAATGGCCTGCGTCCGATCGTGGAATTCATGACCTGGAACTTTGCCATCCTGGCAATGGATCAAATCATCAACCACAGCGCCAAAATGCTGGCCATGAGTGGTGGACAGGTGGGCAATCCCATCGTGTTCCGTGGTCCAAACGGTTCTGCCGGTCAGTTGGGTGCTACCCACAGCCAGGCATTCGAGCCGTTCTACGCCATGGTGCCCGGTCTCAAGGTGATCAGCATCTCCAACCCATACGATGCCAAAGGCCTCCTGAAGTCCGCCATCCGCGATGATGATCCGGTGGTGTTTATGGAAAGTGAGGTGATGTACGGCGACGTAGGACCAGTGCCGGAGGAGGAATACCTCATCCCGATCGGAAAGGCCGACATCAAGCGCAGTGGCGACCACGTGACCATCGTGAGCTGGAACAAGATGATGAAGGTAGCCATGGCGGCAGCCGACGAACTGGCAAAAGATGGCATCGAAGCTGAAGTGATCGACTTGCGTACTATCCGTCCGTTCGATGTACCTACCATCGTCAACTCTGTGAAGAAGACCAACCGCCTGGTTGTGGTAGAAGAAGCATGGCCGTTGGCCAGCATCTCCTCGGAATTGGCGTACCGGGTTCAGAAGGATGCCTTCGACTACCTGGATGCTCCGGTAAAGCGGGTAACCTCTGCGGATACGTCGATGCACTATGCGCCGAATCTTGTAGAAGCTTATCTGCCCAGCGTGCAGCAGATCATCGATGTGGTGAAAAGCGTCACTTACGCCAGATAACCCTACACAGCATAGCCTTCGGGCTTTGCAGGGTAGCAAACTTGCACCGTACCAATAGGTACCCCTTAGCTTCTGTTATCCCTTACCAGCGCACCTATCTGCCGTCGGCTTCTGATGAGGCTGTAGGAAAATAGTACCTTTGTGCATCATAAAAATTGAGCCATGAAGTTGGACATACTGGCATTTGCAGCCCACCCGGACGATGTGGAATTGTCTTGCTCAGGCACACTGATGCACCACATTGCCATGGGTAAGAAGGTTGGCGTAATCGACCTCACTGCCGGCGAATTGGGCAGCAGGGGCACAGTAGCCACCCGGGAGCAGGAGGCAAAAGATGCCAGCCGCATCATGGGTATTCATGTACGGGAAAACCTAGGCCTGCCCGATGGGTTCTTCCGCAACGAGGTAGACGAGCAGATGCAGGTCATCATGGCCATCCGGAAATACAGACCGGAAGTGATTCTGGCCAATGCTGTCCGTGACCGCCACCCCGATCATGGACGAGCTGCGCAGCTGGTGAGTGAGGCTGCCTTTTACAGCGGCCTGCTGAAAATCGAGACCGCCATCGATGGGGTGGTGCAGGAACCCTGGCGACCCAAGTCCGTGTACCATTACATCCAGGATAGGTGGATTGATCCGGATCTGGTGGTAGATATCACCCCATACATGGATCGCAAGTTCGAAGCGATTCTTGCCTATAAAACCCAGTTCTTTCAGGATGGCGAGCCACAGGAAGGTCCGGTTACGCCCATCAGCACCAAAGGATTCCGCGATTTTCTCTACGCCCGCATGCAACAGTTCGGCAGATCCATCAATGTAGACTTCGGGGAAGGCTTCACCGTGGAGCGGGTGCCTGGTGTAGATGATCTTACCGCCTTGCGCTGATGCTGCTTGGTTATTTACCTATGTAACAGATAGGATTATACTTTCCACATACTACGAAGCATCTTTTCAAAGAGTACTTCACCCAACAATCTTTTCAGCGCTACCGCCATCGTCTGTTGGGGCTTACCTGCTGTATATCTTATTCGTACACTGGGGCGATATAGTAACGATTCTACCAGTTTGGCAATCTGAACCGGATCTGATCCGGCATTTTCATCCCGCTCATACATATCGAGGAACTGATTGAACTTAGCTGTATAATGATTCTGCTGGCCGGCAACAATGCGTCTGTTGGCCGTGAACCCTGTCTTGAAGTCACCCGGATTGATGTTGCAGACTCTTATGTTGAAAGGCGCTACCTCCATCCGTAAGGCTTCGGTAAATCCTTCCAGTGCAAACTTGCTGGCTGAATAATGTGCCTGAAAAGGGAGGCCAAGTAATCCGCCCAGCGAACTCATGTTTATGATGAGCCCATCCCGATTTGCCCTGAAATGAGGCAACAGGGTGGTGGTCATTCTTACCGTACCGAAGTAATTGGTATCCAATTGATTCCAGGCTTCTTCTTCAGGTGTATCTTCAACTGCACCACTAATACCAAACCCAGCATTATTGATCAACACGTCAACCTTGCCAAACCGCACGACGGCAGCATCGCAGGCCTGCTGTACCGACGCAGCACTTGTTACATCCAGTTGTAGGACCTCAAATGGCTGATTGTCGGGTTTCGGCGTCCTGCTAGTACCGATGATATGGTGTCCTTTTTCGGTCAAATAATGCCCGATGGCTCGGCCGATGCCTGATGAAGCACCGGTGAGAAGGATGTTCTTACCCATTATTTCTCCAGATTTATCGATGCGATAATACGATTAAATCACAAACACTTAGGTAAGAAAGCAGCATTTTGTCTGTTGGTTATCAGTTAGATAAATGCTGGATCAATCACGGTAATGATACGCTATTCTATTGTGCGAATATGTAGAATATGGGTTATTTCCATGTACTACCTTGCAACAAGGTAATCACATCAAGCATACCGGAAAGTACCATGCGGCCCCTCAACCACCACCTCGCCGCTTTCTGCTGCTTGTGTGTAGCCGATTACTTGCGCTTCCAGTCCCAACGAATGGGCTAGTCTGATCAGCATATCTGCCTGTGATTCATCTACATACAGCTCCAGCCTTGTACCCATGTTGAACACCTTGTACATCTCCTCCCACGGCGTGCCGGAGGCTTCCTGAATCAATTGAAATACCGGAGGCACCGGCAACAGGTTGTCCTTCACAATGCGCAAGCCTGTTGCGAACTTCAACACCTTGGTGTGAGCACCACCGGTGTTATGGATAATGCCCTGCAACTGACCGCCGAAAGAGTGCATCACCTGATGCAGGAATGGCACAAATGTTCGGGTAGGCGACAGCAACAGCTGACCTACCGTATAGTCTGTGCCGGGTACATGGTCGGTAAGTCGATGTTTTCCGGTAAACACCAACTCCTCCGGCACATTCGGGTCAAAGGCGTCGGGGAAAGCCTGCGCATAGTAGTGCGACAGGGTGTCGTGGCGCGCTGCGGTGAGGCCATTGCTGGCAATGCCGCTGTTGTAAGCGCTTTCATAAACGGCTTGTCCGTAGGAGGCAACACCCACAATGGTGGCACTGGGTTGTATGTCTATGGTTTGAACTTGTCGGCGTGGCAGACGGGCAAAGGCGGTGTATCCCACATCGATGGTGCGTACAATGTCACCCACATCAGCCGTTTCTCCACCCGCCAGATGTATCTGTACACCGTGTTGCTTCATCGTATCCACAAAGGCAGTGGTGCCGTTGATCACCGCTTCGATGATTTCGCCGGGGATCAGGTTCTTGTTGCGGCCAATGGTAGACGACAGGATGATGTTGTCAGTAGCACCGGCGCAAGCCATATCGTCGAGGTTCATCACGATGGCATCTTGTGCAATGCCGGCAAATACCGAGGCATCGCCCGTTTCGCGCCAGTACAGATAGGCGAGGGAAGTTTTCGTGCCGGCTGTATCGGCATGCATGATGTTGCACCAGGCCTCGTCGCCGCCGGCAATATCCGGCAATATCTTGCAAAACGCATTGGGAAAAATGCCCTTGTCCAGATGCCGGATGGCCTTGTGGACATCCGTCTTGTCGGCAGAAACGCCTCGTTGTTCGTACCGTGATGCACTCATGCCGCAAAGGTAACCAAAGTTGGTGGCCGAAGATATCCCGGTTGTGTATAACCCCTCTCCGGTGGCCATCCCGAAGTCCTTCTTTCAGTATATGTGTATTTTTGTGAGAAATCGCAGGACATGAAGGTATATTTCGACAATGCTGCCACTACCCAAATCGCCCCTGAAGTGATTGAGGCCATGCTGCCTTTTATGCAGGAACATTATGGCAATCCATCCTCCATACACGGATTTGGCCGTATTACCCGTGCAGCAATCGAAAAAACCCGTCGGTTGGTAGCACAAAGCCTTCACGCCGGCACAGGCGAGATCTTCTTTACCTCAGGTGGCACGGAGTCCAACAACATGGTGCTGCGGGGTGCCGTAGCCGATCTGGGGGTCACCGATATTATCACATCACCCCTGGAGCATCACTGCGTGCTGCATACGGCCGAAGAGCTGGCAAAACGTGGCCTTGCTATGCTGCACTTGGTACGTGTACTGCCCACAGGCGATCTGGATTACGCACATTTGGAGCAGCTGTTGCAGGGCGTGAGCGGTAAGGCGCTGGTGTCCCTTATGTTCGCCAACAACGAAATCGGCAACCTGCTGGCCTTCGATACCGTGGCGGCACTGTGTGAAGAGCACGGCGCACTGTTCCACTCAGATACCGTACAAGCTATTTGCCACTATCCCATTGATGTGCAGCGCACCAAGGTGCACTTCCTGAGCGGCTCTGCACACAAGTTCCACGGTCCGAAAGGGGTGGGATTCCTATACATGCGCAGCGAGGCAGGCCTGCAGCCCTTCATCACCGGAGGGGCTCAGGAACGCAACATGCGCGCCGGTACAGAAAACCTGTATGGCATTGTAGGCATGGGCAAGGCGCTGGAGATGGGCATAGCACAGATGGAAGACAACAGGCGCCAGGTAGAGTCTGTAAAGTCACGATTAAAGACAGGTCTACAGGACAGCATTCCGGGTGTGGCCTTCAACGGTGATGCGGAGAATGGCCTGTACACCGTGCTGAACGTATCGTTCCCGCCTTCAGACAAGGCGGCTATGATGCTGTTCAACCTGGATATTGCCGGCATTGCCGCCTCTGGAGGCAGTGCCTGTAGTTCGGGTAGTGACGTTGGATCACATGTGCTGGCAGCTTTGGGTGTGCCGGCAGACCGCATCAACATTCGGTTCTCCTTCTCTCACTACAACACGCCGGAGGAGGCTGATTTCGTAGTGTCTGCCTTGCGGGAGATGTATCCGGTTACGGTGTAGTCTTGTACGTGCTTAGAAATTGCATAGTGTCCACCCCGTCGGCATAGTCCCACAACTGTGGACGTTGACTATGTCCGAAAGGCAGCGCACCCGCAACCGGCTGGTTGCTTACAATCACCTGAATCTCTGAGGCCGCAGCAGCAATGGAAGCTTCCAGCAGTGGCAACGTTTCGTACCTCTCTGCATGAACAACGGTTAGCGGAGTGGCAATAGGCGTAGCTTCCTTCAGCATCACGAAGTCAGTGGCCAGGTGTGGTTCCTTATTCAGCAGCAACACCGACCGGATGTACTCATAGTTGTTCTTCCACTTATGGTGGTCTGTCAGCCACTGCCAGTCTGACCAGGCGTCCAGCAGCCTCGTGAGGTCGTAGTCCACAGGCACATACACCTTCGACACGTTCCGACAGCCCAACCCGAAGTAGTCAAACACATCATGCCCCAGCGCCTTCAGGTCAGCATCGCTCTCTTCTCCAGACAACACGGCAATGCTATGGCGGTTTTTGCGGATGATGTGGGGCACGTCGCGGAAGTAGTAGTCGAAATACCGACCGCTGTTGTTGCTGCCGGTAGCGATAACAGCGTCGAATCCTGCAAGCTTATCTGCCAGCTCAACCTTTGCGGCAAAAGTCTCGTCAATATCACGGAGCAAATCCAACAGATAGGGTAGTAGCAGGTTATCCTTGCTGCTCATCTTTACCACGGCAGTATGACCGGATGCCAGCACCGACAGCACATCATGGAAGCCCACCAATGGCAGATTCCCTGCCAATACCAGTCCAATCCGTCCGGGCGTAGCTACGGGCAACATACTCTGATAGCGACCCATCCACTGCTCCAGTTGCTCCGGCTGCAGCATGTCTTCGATGATAGCCTGCATGGCTTGCTGTTGATTGTCCGGTGTAAACCAGCCATTTGCTGCGGCCACCCGATGTCTCAAGGTTTCCTGATACGGCCAGTCGCTGGCGATGTATTGGCCCCACTGTATGAGGGTTTGAAGGATGTTGTCAGATTTCATGCGATGTGAACAAATATTGGCAGACAGTGTTCCACTGATGCTTAATTTTGAAGATATTTACAAAACTAACGGAAAACACTACTGCTATGGCTATCATGATAACAGACGAATGCATCAACTGTGGTGCTTGCGAACCGGAATGTCCGAACAATGCTATTTATGAAGGTGGTGTTGAGTGGGCTTTCAGCGACGGCACTAGTGTGAGTGGCACTTTTACCACCATTGATGGCAGATCGGTAAATGCAGATGACCGGAATGCGCCTGTGGCAGAGGATATCTACTTTATAGTGCCAGATAAGTGCACCGAGTGCATGGGCTTTCACGAGGAACCACAGTGTGCAGCTGTATGCCCGGTAGACTGCTGCGTGCCGGATCCGGAGCATGTAGAATCTGAGGACACGCTGCTGGCCAGAAAGAACAGCCTGCACTTGTAAAATCGATAAACCTGACAGATACCCCGCAACAGCGGGGTTTTTTGTGGGCGGTTGTGAAAAAAAGTAAACGACCTGCACTTTCCGGGGCTTTTTACATTGAATGCTCGATGGGGTGGCAGTTATGCCCTATTTTCGCCTCCACTAAGAATAGTATATGGACATATTGATTCAAGCGTCGCAGTTTATCCTCAGCCTGTCGTTGTTGATCGTGTTGCATGAGATGGGGCACTTCCTGCCCGCTAAGTGGTTCAAGACAAGGGTGGAAAAGTTCTACCTGTTCTTCAACCCGTGGTTCTCGCTATACAAGAAAAAGGTCGGCGATACGGAATACGGTATCGGATGGCTGCCGCTGGGGGGCTATGTGAAGATATCCGGCATGATCGACGAGTCCATGGACAAAGAACAAATGCAACAGCCGGCACAGGAGTGGGAATTCCGGGCCAAGCCGGCCTGGCAGCGGCTTATCATCATGATAGGCGGTGTTACCGTCAACGCCATTCTGGGTGTCATCATCTTTACCGGTGTGCTGTGGTGGTGGGGCGAAACCTACCTGCCTACCAAGAATGCGATCTATGGGATTGCGGCCGACTCACTGGGAATGCGGATGGGATTGCAGGACGGTGATATGATCCTGGAAGTGGCCGGCAAGCCGGTGGTGAACCTGGACAAGGTGCCTTACGAAATCATCATCAACGATGCCAAAACCATCACGGTAGAGCGGAATGGTATTCGTGAAGTAATCGACATTCCTGAAGGCACGCTGGCAAGCATGATCGAAGACCGCAAAGCCAATCTGTTCTTCCCCCGCTTTCCCGTGCAGGTGAAGAAGATACAGGAAGGCAGTGAGGCAGATAAGGCCGGCTTGTTAGCTGATGACAGGATTGTTGCGTTGAATGGCAGGGATGCCACCTATTTCCATGCGTTTTCTGCTATCAAGCAGGAGTATCTGGAAGAGGAAGTAACCATGCAGGTGCTGCGTGGCACGGACACGCTGCAGATAGCGGCTATGATGCCTGCCAATGGCATACTTGGATTCGAGCCCTATCCGCCCGGTCACTTTCTGCAGTTGGACACCATCAGATACTCTTTGCTGGAGTCCATACCCGCCGGTCTCGCCAAGGCAGGCAGTACCTTCAACGATTACATCAAGCAGATCAAGTTGCTGTTTACCAGCAAAGAGGTGAAGTTTACCGAGAGTGTTGGTGGTTTCATCACCATCGGTTCCATCTTTAGCACGTC
>CAYYHM010000030.1:0-5187 GCA_964471795.1 uncultured Chitinophagales bacterium
GTCGCAGCAGCAGCTTGGCCAACTCCACGCGCATCTGCCAGCCACCGCTGAAGGTACGCAAGGGCCTGTCCAGCCAGTCGCGCTGAAAGCCCAGTCCAGTGAGCACCACCTCCAGCTGCTTATCCGTTTTGTCGGCACCCAGCAGTTCCACACGGTGCGATACGTGGGTGAGCTCATCTATCAGGTCGGCATACGCATCGCTTTGGTAGTCGGTATGGTTGGCAATGAGGTGGGTCAGCTCTTCCAGTCGCTCTTGCAAGTGCTTCAGCTCATCGAAGGCCGCTGCCGCCTCTTCACGCACAGAGCGATCGCCACCGGCATCGAGTTCCTGCTTCAGATAGCCGATGGAATATTCCTTGGGAAACTGAACCTGCCCGTCATACTGTGTTTGCATGCCGGCAATGATCTTCAGCAGGGTGGATTTGCCGGCACCATTGCGGCCGGCCAGGCCAATACGCTCTTGCTCTCCTACCTGAAAGGTGATGCCATCGAAGAGGTATCGCTCGCCAAAGCTTACCGACAAATTGCTGACCTGTAACATGGCTGCAAAGGTAAGGGGTTGAAGGAGAGTGGGGAATTAGAAAATGAGATGATGAGATGATGAGAAAATCAGACGAGTACTCTATACGTGTAGTAAGTAAATGAAGGTATGATCCTTAGCTCCGGCCTACCGTCCCTCGTCCCCAAACCCCACTGTGCACAAATAATTTAGCGCCATATCACCTTTTCTTAGCTTTTTGCTAACTAATTTAGCATTCCGCTATGTATCTCAACTGCCATACCCATTTCAGCCTCAACTACGGCACCTTCTCCATCGAAGAGCTGATAGCCGAGGCCGTGGCGTATGGCGTAGATACACTGGCCCTTACCGACATCAACAATACCTCTGCCGCACTCGACTTCGTGTACCAATGCACAGAAGCCGGCATACGCCCCATTGTGGGGTTGGAGTTCCGCAACGAACACCGCCTGTGCTACATCGGTCTGGCCCGCAATGCCGATGGTTTCTTCCAGCTCAACGAGTGGTACAGCCGCTTTGCACATCCGCAGCAGCCATTTCCCACCACTGCGCCCCAGCTACCCGATGTGGTGTTCCTCTACGCCATGGACAGTCCCGACCTGCCCGCCGCCCCGCACCCTTCTTTCCGCATCGGCATACGACCCTGGGAGGTAAACCGCCTGCACCGCTCGCCCCTGCGGCAGCGCATGGACGAGCTGGTGATATGGCAACCCGTCGTATTTGCCGACAAACGCCACCACAACCTGCACCGACTGCTGCGCGCCATCGACTGCAACGTGGTACTGTCCAAACTCCCCGACCATGCACAGGCACACCCACAGTCGCACTTCCCTGCACCTGCCGAGCTGCTGGCCCACTACCATGCCTACCCGCGCCTGGCCTACAACACGGTACAGCTGATGGAGCAGTGCCGCTTTACCTTCGACCGGCACAGCAACAAGAACCGCCTCACCTTTACCGGCCATGCCGACGACGACCGTGCCCTGCTGCTGAAGCTGGCCCGCGACGGTGCCCGCTGGCGGTATGGCCTCCGCAACCGCGAAGCCCTGCAACGTGTGGAGCACGAGCTGGGCATCATCGACAAGCTGGGCTTTGCTGCCTACTTCCTCATCACGTGGGACATTGTGCGCTATGGGCAGCACCGTGGCTTCTTCCATGTGGGTCGCGGCAGCGGTGCCAACAGCATGGTGGCCTACTGCCTCGGCATCACCGATGTGGACCCCATCGACCTCGACCTGTACTTCGAGCGATTCCTCAATCCCTACCGTACCGTACCACCCGATTTCGACATCGACTTTTCGTGGAAAGACCGCGACGAGGTAACCGACTACATCTTCAAGCGCTACGGCCACCGCCACACCGCCTTACTGGCCACCTACGTCACCTATCAGGGGCGCTCCATCATCCGCGAGCTGGGCAAGGTGTTCGGCCTGCCCAAGAAAGAGATAGACGAGATAGTGGCCCATCCGCACGACAACCAACAGCGCGACCAGGTATCACGCCTCATCTTCCGCTACGGGCAGATGCTGGAAGACCGCCCCCGCCACCTGTCCATCCATGCGGGCGGCATCCTCATCACCGAAGCCCCCATGCACCGCTGGACGGCCACCGACATACCGCCCAAGGGGTTTCCCATCACCCACTTCGACATGTTTGTGGCCGAAGACAACGGCTTCTACAAGTACGACATCTTGAGCCAGCGTGGCCTGGGCCACATCAAAGACGCCACCGAGCTGGTGTACCACACCGAAGGCAAGAGTATCGACATCCATCAGGTAGAGCGCTTCAAGCAAGACCCACTACTGAACCAGCGGCTGGCTACGGGCGACACCATCGGCTGTTTTTACATCGAGTCGCCCGCCATGCGGCAGCTGCTGCTGAAGCTCCGCTGCGACAACTACCGCGAACTGGTGGCCGCCAGCTCCATCATCCGGCCGGGTGTGGCCAAAAGCGGCATGATGCGCGAGTACATCTACCGAAAGCACCGCCCCAACGACTTCGCCTACATCCATCCCAAGATGGAAGAACTGCTGGCCGAAACATTTGGCGTGATGGTGTATCAGGAGGATGTGATCAAGGTGGCCCACCACTTTGCCGGCATCGGACTGGCTGAGGCCGATGTGCTGCGCAGAGGCATGAGCGGCAAACGCCGCAGCCGCGGCGAGATGCAAAAGATACAGGACGACTTCTTCGCCAACTGTAGCCGGAAAGGTATCGACGAGGCGATAGCCCTGGAGGTGTGGCGGCAGATCGAGAGCTTCAGTGGCTACTCGTTCAGCAAGGCCCACTCGGCCAGCTTTGCCGTAGAGAGCTACCAAAGCCTGTACCTGAAGCACTACCATCCCGCCGCATTCATTACCGCTGTACTCAACAATTTCGGGGGCTTCTACAACACCGAGTTCTATATCCGCGAGGCACAGCGCAGCGGCATCACCGTAGAAGCACCCTGTGTGAACCACAGCGATGCGCTGGCCTCGCTGCACGACGGGCGTATCTACCTGGGCTTTGGCCTGATTCATGGGCTGGAACAGCACACGGTCGATAAGGTGCTGGCAGATCGGCAGCTGCGTGGGCCATACCGTAGCCTGCAGCAGTTCACCGACCGGGTGTCGCTGCCGGCAGAGCAGCTCACCTTGCTGATTCGCGCCAACGCCTTCCGTAGTACCGGCCGCCCCAAGCGCGCCCTGCTGTGGGAAGCGCAGCTGCTGGCACATCAACCCGCAGCGACAACGGTAACCGAGCCACTCTTTGCACGCGAAGAAACCTCCTTTTCCCTGCCGGAACTGAACGGCCACTGGCTGGAAGATGCCTATGACGAGATTGAACTGCTCGGATTCCCTGTGGGGCTGCCCTTCCGGCTGCTGGCCGAACCGCATGACGACACGGTACTGGCCAAAGACCTGTCAAAGCATATCGGACAAACGGTGTCCATCCTGGGCAACCTGCACACCATCAAGCCTGTGCGAACCGTCAAGCAGGAGCTGATGCAGTTTGCCGGATTCTGGGATCGTGAGCTTGGCCTGTTCGACACGGTACACTTTCCCGACACCGTGAAACGCTATCCCCTCCGTGGATCCGGGTTCTATCGCATCACCGGCAAGGTGACGGAAGAGTTCGGCACGTACAGCGTAGAAGTACACCGGCTGCAGAAGGTGCCCTACCTCACCGATCCGCGGGAGACATAATGCCCATGCCGTTGCGGGATTCCCGGAAACAAAAAAGCCCCGCATCAGGCAGGGCTTTCGTTATGATTGATATTGCCGGTTAGTTGACGGTAGCCTGAATCAGCAGATCTTGGTGACCCGGATTGGTATTGGCGTCACAATGTACTTTGATGGTCTTTGTTCCCTGACCGGCCAAGGCTGCAGGATTGAGCTGCACCTTGATTTCTCCTTTGCCACCGGGTGGGATGGGGGCGGTAGGGTAGGACAATACAGTAACGCCCGCATCGCCCCGAACCTGTGTATAGCTCAGTGGCTGTCCGCCGGCATTGGTAACGGTAAAGGTATGCTCCTTGGGGCCATCACTGGCACTCAACGTGCCAAAGTTGTGGCTGGTTGCACTATAGGTTGCTGTGGTTGCATTGCCATCACCTACCGAAAAAGTAGGCGTATTAGAGGCTGCAGGCTGAGCCGCAGGTTGTGCTGTGTTCTGCGGTGCAGTAGCTACGGGCGTGCTGGTGATCGGGTTGGCAGCCGCGGGCATGGCACTTGCAGCTGGTGCTACAACAGCACCATTTGATGGCACATATGCAGGTGCACTTCCACCATCATCGGTGAGCATCAGAAAAGTTTGGATTACCAACGCAAGTGCAATGATGCCGAGTAGGATGGTTTGTACGTTCACCGGCTGGCCGGCAGTCTGTTCCTGCTCCTGATATGTGTCTTGAGCAGCCTGGTTTTGTTTCTTTGCCATAGTGGAATTGATTTCTTTGTAGGTGCAAATTACGCACTAATCACGCATACCTGCAAAAAAGCCCCGCATTCGGCAGGGCTTTCAGATAATGTATGTTCAGGCTTAGTGCGCCAGATAAGACTTTAACGGCTTGCTGCGACTGGTAGACCGCAACTTCTCGATGGCTTTGTCCTTGATCTGTCGTACACGCTCACGGGTAAGACCGAATTTCTCTCCGATATCTTCCAGCGACATCGGGTAAGGAACACCAATACCGAAGAACAGCTTGATGACGTCACGCTCACGCTCAGTCAATGTAGACAAGGATCGCTCCGTTTCTACGCTGAGTGAATGATTGTACACCATGAACTCATCAGTGCCCAATGCATCTTCGTTCTCCAGTACATCCAGCAGTGTGTTGTTTTCACCTTCTACGAACGGAGCATCTACAGATACCGGACGTGAAGACACCCGCATGGTAGTTTCGATCTCCTCTGCACCCAGCTCCAGCGCTTCTGCCAGTTCCTCAGGGGTGGGCTCACGCTCATAGCGCTGCTCCAACTCCGCAAAGGCCTGATTGATCTTGGACAAGGATCCTACCTTGTTGAGGGGCAGACGTACCAAACGGCTCTGCTCTGCCAATGCCTGCATAATAGATTGACGAATCCACCATACCGCATAAGAAATGAACTTGAAGCCTTTGGTTTCATCAAACTTTTGTGCCGCCTTTACCAAACCCACGTTGCCTTCATTGATCAGGTCGTTCAGCGATA
>CAYYHM010000030.1:5287-24974 GCA_964471795.1 uncultured Chitinophagales bacterium
TGTGCCGCCTTTACCAAACCCACGTTGCCTTCATTGATCAGGTCGTTCAGCGATAAGCTGTTGTTCTGATATTGCTTGGCTACAGAAACCACGAAACGAAGGTTGGCCTTTACCAGCTTCTCCAACGCCTCCTGATCACCTTGTTTGATACGCTTGGCCAGTTCTACTTCCTCTTCGGCGGTAATGAGATCTACCTTACCAATCTCCTGCAAGTACTTCTCAATAGACTGACTCTCCCGATTGGTAATGGATTTTGAGATCTTTAGCTGACGCATTTAGGATATTGTTTATGGTTACGCAAATTGCAGAGATAGCCTGCAAATCTACAAATATATACTGCACATCTATAGTAGTCAAGGTAACACCCACAAATTCAAGAGGTTCCCTATAACCAACATTTGTTGTAAAAATCTTTGGTTGGAGTTAAGAATAGTGATTGGGGGTATGTACAATGTTCCATTCTACTATCTTTACCGTTATCCCTACACCTTTATAATACTGCTATTCCATCTAAAAAGTTGCACGAATGAACAAGATTTTTTTAGCCGTGGCAGGCTGCATCATCGCCACCATGACATTGCAGGCTCAAGGAATCACTTTTACTGAGGGCTCATGGGCCGAGCTGAAGGCGAAGGCGAAGGAGGAGAACAAGCTCATCTTCATGGATGCCTACACAACGTGGTGCGGCCCCTGCAAGTGGCTGGCAGCCAATGTGTTTACCGACGAGGCAGTAGGAGAGGTAATGAACACCCATTTCATCAACACCAAATTCGACATGGAAGCCGGTGAAGGTTTGGACTTGGCCAAAGAATATGGTGTAAGGGCTTACCCTACCTTATTGTTTATTGACGGTGACGGCCAGCTGGTACACCGCATCTGCGGTGCCATGCCGGCAGAGCCATTCCTGGAGTCAGTACAGGCGGTTGTAGATGGTGAAGGATTGCTGAGCACCCTGATTGCTGAATATGATTCCGGCAACAGATCGGTAGACTTCATGGTCAACTATCTGGAAGCCATGTCGGCAGCTTGCATGGATGCGGCTGCCACCGCGCAGGAGTTGTATGTATTGCTGGACAAGGAGCAACTGTTACAGCCCAACATATTGCGCCTTATGGCTGATTTTCCGCCCGCCATTGACAGCTATATCATGCTGACAATCTGCGCAGCCTATCCTACAACAGATGAAGATGAAAATCGCATTCTTTTCGATCGCATTTTGCTGAATACCACATATCAATTCATGCTGCCGGCACTCAGAAGTAGCGACGAAGATTATTATCCTGAGAGGAAGGAACAACTACTGGAACTCAATCTGCAAAACCTTGATGAGTCCATACTTCGGATAGACCTTTCCTATTACCAGCGCATTGGTAACTGGGCAGCGTATATGTCTGCAGCGACAAAGCTGGTAGATGAGTTTGCGAACAACGACCCCAACATGCTCAACGACATAGCCTGGACCATCTATGAATCTGAGGCGGGAAGTGACGCCGACGAAAAGGCATTGGAATGGGCACGCATGGCGAAAGACATGGAGCCAACCTACTCCATTCTGGACACGTATGCCGCACTGCTTTTCAAGACAGGCCGCACTGCCGAGGGGAAAGCTGCCGCATTGGAGGCCATTGAGGTGGCAAAGACAACCGGCGATGATTACAGCGGCACTGAATACCTGCTGGAAGAATACGGCGACTGATTACGGCAGTGTCACCGGAAAGCTGAACATCAGGTTTTCCCAGTGAAACAATACCTGTATGTATCCTTCTGTCTGATTGGCGGTAAAGGTCATGCGCTCCGAGAATTCGGGAGATTGATCGACCGTTGTTTGAAAGCGCAGGGCATCTTCTTCCTGATTGTATTCATAGGAGCCCCACAGATTGGCCGTCTTGTTCAGGATGATCGTCCATTCCTCTTCGCCCGGTATGGTAAATAGTGAGTAGGTACCCGCAGGTAGTGGATTGCCGGCCACCAGGGCATCCGAAGTGATTTCCAGAGTAGTGGCTTCATTGGCGCCGGTACGCCACACCTCACCATACGGCACCAGTGCTCCCCAAATAGCCCTGCCCTTTACAGAGGGACTACCATAATGAACAGATACCGTTAAATCGCCAAGCGTCGCAGATGTACTATCGGGTGGACTGGGACGGTTGGCTCTGCTGTTGTCGGCAGGAGTAGTCTGTTCGGTTTCACTTTGTGCATTGTCGGTACTGTTGGCATCCTGGTGATTACACCCCGTAGCCAGGAGTGACAGTGACAGGAGGCAGGCAAACAAACGATTCATGTTCATATGTAGCAGGTTGCTTTTCAGCAAAAGTAGTGAAACGAGTTAAAGGCCCAGCTTGTTGGCAATATGTCGTGGTATAGCATCACGGTGTACCATGATGCCCACTGTTTTCATCCTGTAATAGGCATCGGACATATACAGGAATCCATCAAACGGACCTATTTGACCCCATGAGTTCTTTACGGTAAAGTATTGTTTGCCGTGCGGATCTTCCACCAGCCCGGTGATGTGCATCAGGTGATCGTCGGTGGTTTCCTTGCGGTCAAATGCCTGCTGACGCAACTCCTGATCCACTTCCAGCTCCAGCAAACCATCGAGGTTATCCAGCGATGATGCCTCGCCACTGCGCTGATTTGCCGGCAATACCGCAAGCCCTTCTCGTGCAACAAAGCCACTCTCAGACACGTCACCATCCCAGGCAAGGGTAAACCCGTTCTTCAACGCGTGGTACGTTATAGCCATCAGGTCTTCCAGCGGCACATTGTAGTAGATGCCATTGCTGTAATTATCCGGCACTTCCAGCACAAATGGTGCATAGAACGGGTGATGGCTGAAAGAAGAGATCTCTATGTAGTCTGCGGGATTCAGTTGCACCACCTGCTTAGCAAAGGCTTCAGGCGTGTAGTTGGATCCTTCCCATTGGAAAGTGTCTGGCAGTTCGCCCAGGTATACATCCAGTAGCGCCTCTATGGCTTTATGCCAGTAGGGGCTGGTTTCCTCGGTTTCTACGTACAGGTTGGCCAGTGCGCGAATGGCGGATTCCAGTTCCCCATGGTTATGCATGGATGCGCCGGCAGGCAGTCCGGTGTAGGCTTCCTCAGGCATGATGCCATGCCTGGCAAATGCCTGCAGCAGATCGTGCGATAGACCACCTTCACCCAACTGCGCCTTTCCCTGACGACGGATGTAGTTGTCTACCTTATCCAGATAAACCTGTCGAACGATGTACATTTCAGAGAGATCTACAGGTTCCAGCCCTGTACGAATCATCTCGGACTCAAAGAATGAAGCGGTGCTGAAGCTCCAACAGGTTCCCGTCCGCTGCTGGTTTTGAATGGGGGTTTCTGCCAAATCTACCACAGGCGTAAACAGCCCGACAGACTCATCAGGAACTACATCCTGGGCAAACAATCTGAAAGAAACCAGTAAAAAAGCTGTTACAAGTACTCGATATCGCATGTTGACTGATTGACATCCCAAGTTACAAAAATCGCCTATGAACAGGCTTTGGTGGAGAACAAGGACTTTATGCACATGTAGCCATCAATTTGGGTGGATAAAGTGGTGCATAAGCCTGCTTTTGAATGTGCAAAATATGTTCATTTTTTTAATATAAAATATTTGCGCAGGGTAGTAAAACGACCCTATATTTACATCAGTTCTTTCGCACAGATCGACACACGGTCGGGTTAACAAAAAGGATGGCCGAAACATCAGACGAGTCGGGCAGCTGAATGACAGAGCCGGTAAAAGCCGGTGAGTTGAAATGACGGATAGTCACAGAAGGCAAACCGATATTGCAGCCGCAAGGTTGTCGGGCTGATGGAGTAAGTTGGATTCTGGAAAGAAATCTGTTCGCAAGCACAGATTTTGAAATGGCACAGCCACATAACAGGATTCAGTAGTTCAGGTCGCTTGCGACAGGAAAAACCAGACTTGGCGAGTAATCAGATGGCTTATCCTCTCATGGGAAGTCTGAAATCTGTAGTGAAAAACAGTTCGCGACGGCTTACCCCGCACGAACGAAGCGGGCCACTCATTCCACCAATGATGGCCCGTTTTTTTATGCCCCTACTCCAGGTGCTTCAGCGCCTCCCGCCGACTCAGTGGCGACAGTTGGGTTTCAGCTACAAATTCCCGCACTGCTTCCGGATTCGTACGTGCATATTGCCGCAGCGACCATCCTATCGCCTTACGAATAAAGAAATCCGGGTGGTCAGCTAACTCCCGACAATACCTGAAAAGCCTTTCCCTGTCGGTTGCCTCCTTGTATTTCAGTTGGTACAACAAGGCAGATCGCTGCAGCCACATAGTACCCGATGCCATCCATTTGTCCGGCACAGTCCTTTCCGCTTCCTGATACCGGCGGCAGTAATCACCCAAAATGTTCGCTGCCAGAAAATCTACCGTGTCCCACCAGGCATGTGTGGTGATGAGGTGAGCCAACAACACGTCATCTCCGGGAACAAGTCGTCTGCGCCATCTCCACAGGGCCTCCATGGTACAATAGTGCATCTCCCGTTCCGAATATTGCCAACCGGCCTGCACAACATCCCGGAAATCCAGCTGATCAGACAATGGATGTGCTGCTAAAAAATCCTTGAGCAACTGCTTGCGCAGGGGTGATGGTACACCGGCAAACGGAAACAGCCCCCGCATGTAGGCCCGCATGCCAATGGCGCGTTCAGGATCACCTGCTGCCAGCAGAGTCTGATGCAACTCTTCCCAATAAGAATGGCTCACGATTCAGTCGGTTCGCCGATCGTGTTCTCCTCTGCCGGTTGTATATCTTTTGGCTTGGGCAGCTCATCCACGGAGTTGATGCCAAAATAGTCCATGAACGTCTCACTCAACCCGTACAGGATTGGCTTACCCGGCCCCTCATCACGTCCCAGCATCTTGATGAGGTCTTTTTCCAACAGCTTGTTAATGGTATAGTCGCAACTCACGCCCCTGATCTGCTCCATCTCCGACTTGGTGACCGGCTGTTTGTAGGCAATGATGGCCAATGTTTCCATGGCTGCCGTGGACAAACGCCTTGCCGACCGCTGCCTGAGGAACATGCTTACTGTTTCGTGGTAGGCCGCCTTAGTGAGGAACTGAT
This sequence comes from uncultured Chitinophagales bacterium, assembly GCA_964471795.1. Classification (GTDB taxonomy): domain Bacteria; phylum Bacteroidota; class Bacteroidia; order Chitinophagales; family S012-47; genus CAJXXO01. The sequence goes on from CAYYHM010000030.1 coordinate 10,396, forward strand.
ACCCGCCTCCGGTCTCCACCAGCGCAAAGGAGTACGCATCACCCTCATACGTGTTGACCAGCTCGTTGAGCACTGCTGCAATGTGTGCCGTCTCAAACAGGGTATCTTCGCCCATCAGGTTATTGAGCGTATCGATGATTTCCTGCTGACTTACCGGCTTATCGGCTGCGAACAGGATGGATTCTACATGTTGACGAAGATGTTCCATACCCTGAAAATAAAAAAGCTTCGCCACACAAGGGAGCGAAGCTGCATGTACTGTTGGTATTTACTTATCCCTCCAAAGCTGCCGCACCGCTCACAATCTCGTTGAGCTCGGTGGTGATGGCTGCCTGACGGGCCTGATTGTACTTCAACCGCAGGTCACGGAGCAGTTCGTTGGCATTCTCTGTAGCCTTGTCCATAGCCGTCATACGGGCGCCGTGCTCACTGGCGTTGGCTTCCAGCATGAACTTGAAGAACTGCGTACGCAAGATCTTAGGCATCAACTCTTCGATGATGCGCTCCTTGCCAGGCTCGAACAGATAGTCTACGCTGACAGTAGAGGTTACTTTCTCTTGCTTCACGATGGGCAGGTATTGTTCCACCGTGTATGCCTGCGAAGCGGCGTTCTTGAAGTGGCTGTAGATAACATCTACCCTGTCGTACTTGCCCTGCTCAAAGTCAGATATGATGCCGCCCGCTACCGCACTTACATGATCAAAGGTAAGGTGGTGGAATAGCTCCCAATGGCGGGTGTCTACCTTGTCGAAACGCTTCCGGAAGAAGTCGTAGCCCTTCTTACCGATGGTCATCAGGGTTACATTACCGGCCTTCGCCTGTGCCGCATAGGTTTCCTGAATGGCCTGTTGGGCAAGCTTGATCAAGGTAGAGTTGTAACTGCCGGCCAATCCCCTGTCGGAGGTGATCAGCACTACCAGCACCTTCTCTACCGGACGCTCTTCTGCCAGTGACAATTGCATGTCACCACCCAGGGTAGCGGCAATCTTGCTCAACATATCATTCAACTTGTTGGCATAGGGACGCATAGTGATGATCGCATCCTGTGCCCTGCGTAGCTTGGCAGCAGAAACCATCTTCATCGCCTTGGTAATCTGTTGGGTAGATTTTACCGAGGCAATGCGCATGCGTACTTCTTTCAGTTTACCTGACATATCTTCCGGTTAACGGGTTGATCAGTTTTGTTTGTAGGCAGCAGAAATCTCTTTGGCTACTTTTTCCAATGTGGCGGTTACCTCGTCGGTAAGCTGACCCTTGCGTAGGCTCTCCAGCGTCTCTTTGTGGCCGGCTTCAAGCGCCTGAATGAACTCTTCCTCGAAGGCCTTCACCTTTTGTACCGGCACATCACGCAACAAACCTTTCGTACCACAATAAATGATGGCAATCTGGTTTTCTACGGATACCGGCGAGTACTGAGGCTGCTTCAGGATTTCCACGTTGCGGGCACCCTTGTCGAGCACCGCCTTGGTGGCAGCATCGAGGTCAGAACCGAACTTGGAGAAGGCCTCCAATTCGCGGTACTGAGCCTGGTCGAGCTTCAGCGTACCTGCTACTTTCTTCATGGACTTGATCTGTGCATTACCACCTACCCTGGATACAGATATACCCACGTTGATGGCAGGACGAACACCCGAGTTGAACAGGTTGGACTCCAGGAAGATCTGACCGTCAGTGATGGAGATCACGTTGGTAGGGATGTAAGCTGATACGTCACCTGCCTGTGTTTCGATGATCGGCAGGGCTGTCAGTGATCCGCCACCCTTCACTTTGCCTTTCAGAGACTCGGGCAGGTCGTTCATCTGCGCTGCGATGGTATCGTCGTTGATCACCTTGGCAGCGCGCTCCAGCAAGCGAGAGTGCAGGTAGAATACGTCACCCGGATAGGCCTCGCGTCCCGGAGGACGACGCAACAACAGGGATACTTCACGGTAGGCAACGGCCTGCTTAGACAGGTCATCGTAAATGATCAATGCAGGGCGTCCGGTGTCGCGGAAGTATTCGCCGATAGCACAACCGGCGTAGGGTGCATAGAACTGAAGCGGCGCCGGATCTGCGGCAGTTGCAGAAACGATAACCGTGTAGTCCATTGCGCCATATTTCTCCAATGTCTTGGCTACGTTGGCCACGGTAGAACCTTTTTGGCCACAGGCTACATAGATACAGTAAACGGGCTCACCACGCTCGTAGTTGGCGCGCTGATTGATGATGGTATCGATGGCAATGGCCGTTTTTCCGGTCTGGCGGTCGCCGATGATCAACTCACGCTGGCCCCTACCAATCGGAATCATGGCGTCGATCGCCTTGATACCGGTCTGTAATGGCTCATTTACCGGCTGGCGGTAGATAACACCGGGAGCCTTACGCTCCAGTGGCATCTCATACAACTCACCGGCCAGGGCTCCCTTGCCGTCAATTGCCTGACCAAGCGGGTTAACCACACGTCCCAGCATACCCTCGCCCACCTTGATAGATGCGATGCGGCCTGTACGCTTTACCGTATCGCCTTCCTTGATTTCGCCGGTATCACCCATCAATACGGCACCTACGTTGTCCTCTTCCAGGTTCAACACCACGGCTTCTACGCCATTTTCAAACTCGATCAGTTCACCGGCGCGGGCCTTGGTAAGGCCATAGATACGGGCAATACCATCACCTACCTGCAGCACAGTACCTACTTGTTCGAGCTCAGCTTCAGTCTTGAAGTTGGACAGTTGCTGCCGGAGAATGGCAGATATCTCGTCTGGTTTCACGTTTACCATGTCCGATTAGTTTTTGTATTGAATGTTTTTGTGAAATTCTTTGCGCAAACCTGCCAACTGGCTGGCAACGCTGGCATCCAGTCGCTGGCCATCGAATTCGAGGGTGAAACCCCCAATGATGTCCGCATTGACTGTAGTGGTAAGTTCAATCGTCTTTTTTCCGAATTGCTGCTGCATCAAATCAATCACGGCCTGTTCGAACGAAGCGTTCACTGCAGTAGCGGTGGTAAGCCTCACAGGAGTAATTTCCTTGATTACATTGTATTGGTCTACAAAACTTTGCAGGATCTCTGCCAGATAGGGCTCCCTCTTTTTGTGTATGACGATGCGGAGAAATGCCATGGTCAGGTCGCTGATCTGGCCTTGTAACAACGTAGTGAAGATGGACAACTTCTTGTCTTCTTTCACGATGGGGCTCTTGGCCAGCGAATATAAGTCGCGGCTGTCTCTCAGCAGCTGGGCCAGATCCAACACCTCGGCATATACCTTGTCTAGCACGTTCTGTTCTACTGACAGATCGATGAGTGACTTGGCATACCTGTTGGCTATTCTTGATACTGACATGGGTCAGTTGGTTTTAGTTAGGTGTAACATCTTTCAACAAGCCGGCTACGTATGCCTGCTGTGAAGCATCATCTTTCAGCTCCTTTCGAAGCACTTTCTCTGCTACCTCGAGTGCCAGACCAGCTGCCAGGTTCTTCATCTCTTCCATGGCACCTTTCTTCATGTTCTCGATTTCGGCACGGCTTTGCTCAGCTACCTTGTTGGCTTCGGCACGGGCTTGCTCCTTGGCATCAGCAATCATCTGTTCCTTGATGGCCTTGGCCTCGGACAACATCTTGCTCCGCTCCTCACGAGCTTCCTGCAACAGCTTTTCATTATTGGCTTGCAAGCCTTTCATTTCTTCCCTGGCGCGCTCGGCAGATTCCAGCGACTCGCGAATGTTTTCCTCGCGGTCATTCACTGCTTTGAGGATTGGCTTCCAGGCAAACTTCCTGAGGAGGAACAGCACCACCAAAAAGGCAAGTGTGGTCCAGAATACTAATCCAATGGCGGGTGTCAATAATTCCATGGTATAGACTGTTTGAATTTGTGTGGGTGAAAAACCGGGCAATGACAACCAACCGTTGCCATTTACCCGGTACATTCATTTCGGCTTACACCAACAAAGCTGCAGCTACGATACCGAACAGGGCAGCACCTTCAATCAGTGCCGCTGCGATGATCATGGCAGTTTGGATTTTGCCGGAAGCTTCTGGCTGACGAGCCATACCTTCAACGGCCTTCATGCCGATTAATCCGATTCCGATGCCGGCTCCGATTACTACGAGACCTACACCAATCGCCTGAATTGATCCTTCCATCTTTCTGTTTTTATGGAGGTGAATAAAATCCTTGTCAATGTGCCTCGTGAGCTGCCTCATCGTGGTGGTGGTCCTCCACCGCCATGCCGATGAATAGGGCAGACAACAAGGTGAATATGAAAGCCTGCAGGGCTGCTACCAGCAACTCCAGACAGAACATGAATATCATGAATGCAACCGATACCGGCGATACAGCTAATGTGCCCAGCATGAATATCAGCGACACCAAGCTCAATATCAGAATGTGTCCTGCGGTGATGTTCGCAAACAAACGAAGCATCAATGCGAAAGGTTTGGTGAAGATGCCAAGTATCTCTACCGGCCACATGATGGGGTACATAGGCTTTGGCACCGGTGGCAGGAAAATATGTGACCAGTACGCCTTATTCGCACTTACGTTGGTGATGATGAGCGTAAATACAGCCAGCACCATGGTGAAGGCGATGTTACCCGACAAGTTGGCGCCACCCGGAAAGAACGGTATCAAACCCAGCAAGTTGTTGATCCAGATGAAGAAGAATACGGTCAACAGATAGCCCATGAACTTAGGGGCTTTCTCTTCACCGATGTTGGGAATGGCAATTTCATCACGCACAAAAAGCACTAGCGGCTCCATGAACTTGGCGATGCCCTTTGGCACACCATTGCCTGCATAAGACCGTGCTGCTCCGATGAACAATACCAGCAAGAGGATCACAGACAAAAACATGCTTGCCACGTTCTTGGTAATGGAAAAGTCCAGTGGCTTGGCATTGGTAGGATGATAGTGCCCATCCTCGCCCATTTCCATATCCAGTTGGCCGTCTGCATTGGCCAGGTAGATGTGTTCGTGGTACTTCAGGTATTTGCCGTTGGCCAGATGTGTTCCATTGTCATCATGGTGAAAGGCACTGCTCAAAAACAGCTCGAGGCCATGCTCTTCGGTGTACACGATTACTGGCAGAGGAATGGTTACGGAGTGCTCACCTTCGCCAAGGATATGCCACTCATGCGCATCTTTGATGTGGTGCATGATCACCGGAACCGGGTCGAATTTCCCGTCGTCTTCATGGCCATGTGCATCATGTCCGTCGGTGGCATGCGTTTCCGTACCGTGTCCCTGATCTTCGCCGGATGCATACAACCCGCTAACACTCAACAAGCTGCAAGCTAGCATCCAACCTGCGATCAACCATTGTTTTTGCATGTGTGACCCCTTTTTGAAAATCTTGGCAAAGTTAGGGCAATTAAGGAATAATCGAAAGGGAAATAACGTGTTTATCAGCCACTTACCAAAATCATCCAAGTTCGCCCATTTAGCACTCCCCAAAATGAAGAAAGCCTGCGCATGCGCAGGCTTTCCCAACTATAGAAGTTCATTTCATTAATTATCCCACCATACTGGATCCAACTGATCCAAACCGGCTGGCATATTTCCACCGTTGTACAGGCGCTCTTGGAGCGGGTATACAAAGCGACGTGGAATAGCACCACCTGTTTCGCTGTTTGGCGCTACGGTAAGAGCAGGGAATCCTGTTCTTCTCCAGTCAACCCATACTTCAGAGTCGGTGAACAACGCCAAATATTTGGCATTGATGATCTTCTCGAGTGTGATTGAACCGGCTGTTTCGCTAGCGTTGGCAGCTTCCCAAGCCGCATCGCTTACACCATGCTGAGCCAAAGAGGCCTTCTGGCCATCGTTGTAAGCGGCAGCAGCACCTGCAGCATCACCAGTTTGCAACTTGGCTTCTGCTTCAATGAACTTGGTCTCAGCATATGTGATGAAGTACACCGGAGCAGTAGGGCTGGAATAGCCGGGTCCGATCAAAGATGCGTCCACGTTACCTGATCCTACTACGCTACCTGTGTAGTCGCCATTGGCATCCTGTGCACAATAAACGGGCAGACGAGGATCACCAGTAGCCTTCAGCATGTCAACCACCTGAGCACCGATACGGATGTCTTCACGCTCGATGTCGAACTGATAGATTGGGTTCCACTCGGTAACTGCAGCTCCAAAGTTGAAATACATGTCACCGCCATTGTCTGCGATAGCACCTTGACCCAGTGCAGCCAATACGGCAGCATAGCCATTACGCTTTGACAGGTGAAGGGCGAAACGTGCCTTCATAGACACGGCAGCAGCCTTCCAAGCGGCAGCATCACCACCGAAGATGGCATCATCAGCACCTACGGCTACTGATCCTGCTCCACCGGAAAAGTCGGCGATAGCACCATCCAGCAGGCTGCCTACAGCCTGATAGATCTGCTCCTGAGAATCGTAAGCCGGTGTTAGGTTACCCTCATTGCCTTTCAGCGCGTCAGAGTATGGCATGTCACCCCAAACGGCTGTCATAGAACCAAGACGGTGTGCCATCAGCACCTTAGCAATACCTGCATAGTAAGGAGCATCCTGAGCATCAGCCTTCTCCAACAGGATCTTGGCATTGATCAGAATGTCTACATAAGAGGAAGACCATAGGTTATTGATATCGTTTTCGATGATGCGATAGCGTTCGAAAGCGAAAGCCTGACGGTTAACACCGGACATGTGCTGCATTGGTATGCCGCTGAACCGGGCAAGGTCACCGCCTTTAGTATATGCCGAAGCTGTTTCAATCAACGGCAACAGATCGCGCAGGTTCACATCTGTGGGCGCGTTTGGATCCAGGTTCAGGTCTCTGTCAATCCAGTTACATCCCTGGAAGAACAACGAGCCTGCTACCAACAGAGCCAAGAATTGTATGCTTAGTTTTTTCATCTTTTTACGATTTAAAGAGTAAAACAACGATACTTGGATTAGAGGCCGAGGCGCAATCCAAACATGTAGCTCTTAGTGTTAGGCATGTTGAAGTAATCAAGACCTTGTGCATTGCCGGCACCTACCAGGCTGGTTTCAGGATCGATACCAGTGTAAGGAGTGCTCAGGAACAGGTTGCGACCGGTAAAGAATACCTCAGCGCTGCGCACGAATGTGTTCTTCAGCATGCTGGCGCTAAATGCATAGGATACTGTCAACTCACGCAGACGCACCCAGCTGGCATCTTCAACGTACTCATCAGCAGGACCGGTAAATCCGGAACCTTCGCCCAATGCATACCAGTTGATATCGCGAACCACCTCTTTGGTGTTTGTATTACCATTTTCGTCAACACCTTCAAATACATAAGTATCGCCTTCTTCACGTGCTTCGGTATCCTTGTGTGTACCGAAGTAGTACATAGCACCACGAGTACCGTTCCACATGAAGCCGCCCTGCTTGATATCCCACAGGAATGAGAAGGTAAGGCCTTTGTAGTTGAATGAATTGGTGATACCCAAGATGAAATCAGGCAATACATTACCCAAATTGGTCTCGATACCGGAACCGAATGGGAAACCATCTTCATTGATGATGCGGTTGCCATTTTCATCACGTGTCCACTGCTCACCGAAGATAGAACCATAAGGCTCACCTACCACGGCACGTGCCTGGGAACCTACGAATCCACCGAGGAATACGTTCTCTACACCTTCAGCCAAAGACAACACCTCGTTCACGTTACGAGTGAAGTTGAAGATAACATCCCAGCTGAAGTCTTTAGCCTTCACAGGAGTTGCACCAAGAATTACTTCCCATCCGGAGTTCTTCATAGAACCCGCATTGAGGATGGCACTGCTGGCACCGGTTGACGCAGCTACAGGAACACCCAGGATCAAGTCTTCGTGCAGGTTGTTGTAGTAAGTAACATCCAAGCTCAGACGATTCTCGAGGAAACGCAAGTCAAGACCGATTTCGCGGCTGGTTGCAAACTCAGGACGCAGATCTGGATTAGCCAATGCATCACTGATTTGGAAAGCGTTCAGACCGAAAGCAGGGAAGGAGATACCTCCCGTCCAGCCATCAGCAACACCGGCACGATTAAATACCTGCTGTGTTGCATAGATAGGCGCATCGTTTGCAATCTGGCTCCAGCTGGCACGGATCTTACCGAAAGGCAATATTCTGTTGCCCTGCAATGCTGGCAGTTCAGTGAACACGAAGCTACCGCTGAAGCTAGGGAAGAAGAAGGATCCATTAGCCTCGGGCAGAGAAGTGCTCTGCTCATTACGCAGTGTAATGTTGGCGTACAACATGTTTTTGTAATCCAAAGCGATGTCTGCATATACAGCAGAAGTACGCTTGCGGGCAATCGACTGGGTTACGATCTGAGAAGCAGTGTTATTCAGGTTGTAGTAATCCAGGATAGCCAGGTTATCACCCTGCACGAACAAACGGTTGGTGTTTGTGCTGAATACGTTGTGTCCCACCAATACGTTCAGGTTCAGATCATCGGTCAACTCGCGGTTGATGCGCAGCATCAAGTCAGCGTTGAAGTCGTTCTTGAAAATACGGTCTTCCAACACACGGCCTGCAGGAGCGGTACGAGAGAAACGACCGAATGCCTGTCTGCGGCTGTCGTTGTAGAAGTCGTTACCAACGCGGTAGGTCAATGCCGCCCAAGAAGCCAGTTTGTAATCCAACTGGAAGTAGCTGATGATACGATCTACACGATCGGTCATCTGATTCTTGTTAACTGTCCAGAATGGGTTGTCGTAACCACCACCGTTGTAGGCGTTACGCTGACGTCCATCAGGCAGCTCGTAAGCAGCCTTATCATTGGCAGGATCATCTGAACCACCAGTGATGTCGAAGTTCGGGGGCATACGCATCAGCGCCAGCATAACACCCGAGGTGTTAGAACCTTGCTGAATACGAGTACCGCCCGAACGAGTGTACTGTATACGTGCTGAGCTGGTCAACCTGTCGGTCAGCTTGCTTTCAGCAGCCAACGTAGCTGTTGTACGCTCGAATGTGTTGTTTGGAATAACACCCTGCTGATTCAGGTTAGACAATGAGAAGAAGTAGTTGGTACGATCTGTACCACCGCTCAGGTTAACCGCATTGTTGAAGGTTAGGCCTGTCTGGAAGAAGTTACCTCTATTATCGTTGGCTTGAACAGGTATGCCGTTTGGCGCTGCAGACCGCGGAGCCAAGGCACCTTGCGGATAGTACAGGCTAGGTGTGTTGGGATCATACACCATGGTATCCAACAACGGTCCCCATACCAATGTGGTCACGCTGGGGTTACCGAAAAGACCCTGGCCATACCGGCTCTGCATTTCCGGCAGTTTGTTCACCTGATCGATAGCCAGAGAAGAGGATACATCAATCTGCATCCGGCCTCTTCTACCTTTCTTAGTGGTAATCATCACTACACCGTTAGCTGCACGGATACCGTACAAAGCTGTTGCAGCACCACCCTTCAGGATGTTGATGTTTTCAATGTCATCAGGGTTCAGGTCGATGGCACGGTTGGAATAGGCAGCACCGAACAGCGGGTTTTCCGTGTTGAACTGGCTGTTGTCGATTGGAACACCATCCACCACAAAAAGTGGCTGGTTGTTTCCTGTCAGCGAGGCAGCACCACGAATCAGGATGTTGGCAGCTCCACCGGCAGCACCAGACGAACTGGTAATCTGCACACCGGCCAATTTACCGGTCATGGAGTTCAACACGTTCGTGTTAGGCGCCTTGGTGAGTTCTCCGCCATCCAGCTCCTGAACAGCATAGCCAAGGGCTTTCTTCTCCCTTTCTACACCAATGGCAGCTACCACCACCTCTTCCAGACCCAATACGTCCGGATTCATTTCTACATTCAGGGTAGCAGAAGAACCCAATGCAGCTTCCTTGGTAGTCATACCAATAAAACTGAAAATCAATGTGTTGTACCCATCAGGTACAGAAAGGGAGTAATTCCCCTCAAAATCGGTTGTAGTACCGATAATCGTTCCCTTCACGATAACGCTTACTCCCGGTATAGCCCCGCCATCCTCAGAGGAGGTGACGGTACCAGAAATCTGGCGCTGACCGAAAGCGAAGGAAACGGCAAGCAATGAAAAAATTGCCAGTAACAAGTTCCGTTTCATACGCAAGTTTTAATGGTTAATTAATGAAATGACACGTAAGGCAACTAACGAAGTCCAACAAATTTAGAAATATGGTTAAACAATGGAAATTTTTTTTAGGATTTATTAACCTCAATTTTGCATTGAAGTCGAACTTTTTTCAAAGCGAGCTCTATTCCTCTGGCATTCAGGGCTGCTTCCGGCTATCCTGCTAATTGCAGACCTTTGCATATTATCTTTGATTCCTATGACTCCTGAACCGCTGAATTATACCCTACACCAACTGGCCAATGGCCTCACTGTGCTGTTACACCCTGATCCTACCACCCCCATGGCTGTGGTGAATGTGCTGTATAAAGTAGGAGCCAAAGTGGAAGATGCTTCCAGGACAGGCTTTGCACATCTCTTTGAGCACCTGATGTTTGGCGGCTCCGAACATGCCGACAGCTTTGACGGCACCCTGCAACTGGCAGGCGGCAACAACAATGCCTTCACCAACAACGACATCACCAATTACTATGACATATTGCCGGCCTCCAACATCGCAACTGCGCTCTGGTTGGAAGCCGACCGTATGGCCCGCCTCTCCATCAACGAAAGGTCGCTGGACGTACAGCGCAAGGTGGTGATAGAAGAGTTCAAGGAAAACTACCTGAACCAACCATACGGCAACGTATGGCACCTGTTACGAAACATGTGCTACCAGACACATCCGTACCGCTGGCCCACTATCGGCCTCACCACACAACATATTGCTGAGGCTTCACTGCAGGATGTACAGGCCTTCTATGATCGGTACTATGCACCCGACAATGCCATCCTCGTGGTGGCAGGCGGCATTGACCCGTTGCCTACATTAGCGCTCATAGAGCAATATTTCGGAAGCATTCCACCCAGTGGCCGTCCGGCATCGCCCTTGCATCCGGAGCCTATACAAACCAGCGCCCGCAAATTGGTACACCAGGCTCAGGTGCCCGACGACGCCCTCTACCTCGCCTTTCCCATGGCCAACAGATTGCATGAGGCCTACTACCGGGCCGACCTGCTCAGCGATATATTGGCCGGTGGCCCCTCATCACGATTCCAGCTGCGCCTCGTAAAGGGCAAAAAGCTCTTCAGCAGCTTGTCGGCCTACATCACCGGGAACATTGACCCGGGATTGTTCATGATACAGGGTAAGCCAAACCCCGGCATCACTTTGGAAGAAGCCGAAGCGGCCATCTGGGAGGAACTGAATCTGCTTGCCGAGGAGCCCATTGCCGAGGAGGAACTGCAGAAAGTGAAGAACAAGGTAGAGTCAGGGTTCGAGTATAGTATGATCAGCTTGATGAACCGGGCCTATCAGTTGGCCTACTTTACCATGCTGGGCAATCCCGACATGCTTTTTGCCGAAAAAGAAAAGTATACCTCTTTATATAGCACCCATCTGCAGGAGGAAGCTACAAGGCTGTTTACGACCGAACAATCCAATACCTTATTTTATCAGGCTGCAAAAGCGTAACCATGTCCTTTCCAACAACGCCTCCATCGTCCACCATCACCGGCAGCATCCAACTACCGGAGTACGAGAGCCACTACTTTGGGCACGCCGCCCTGCATATGGTAGGAGGTGCCTTGCAGGATATCATCAAAATAGAACTGACCTATCCTGCCGGCAAGTGGCACGAGCAGCAAAAGGGCGCCTCTCTGTTCTTGGGCGAAATGCTGACAGAAGGCACTCGGCAATATTCGGCCGAGGCTTTGGCACTGCGTCTGGACTATATGGGCGCCAGCCTGAGCGCCGAGGCAGGGTCGGATTTTCTGACCATCACCGCCTACTGCCTTACCCGCCATGTACCGGAAATGCTGGACCTGCTGCAGGAGGTGGTGGGAGCACCGGTATTCCCGGAAGAGGAACTCCAGATCAAGCAATCCATTCACCTGCAACGCCACCGGATCAATCAGGAGAAAGTGGAATACCTGGCTACCAAAGGCCTGATGAATGGACTGTTCGGATCCAACTACCCCTATGGATACCGCATGTCTGCCGATGACATCAAGGCCATCACCCGCCACACACTGCAGCAACAGTACCACCAATTGATAGAAAACCGTCCATTTCTGGCTATGGTATCGGGTCGCATCCCTGATGGATTTGCCGATTTATTCTTGCAGAAGATGGGGCCTCTGGCAACGCTGGAGCCAATCTCCGACCCAATGCATCCCATGACACCGCAAGTTACCGGCCGGCAATACATCAACAAACAGGGAGCCAGCCAGAGTGCCCTTCGGGTAGGGCGTACCATGCCCCACTACACCGATCCGGATTTCTATTCCCTGAAGATCCTGAATACGATCCTCGGTGGTTACTTCGGATCGAGGCTGATGAGCAACATCCGGGAAGATAAGGGCTACACCTATGGCATCTACTCCGTGATGCATTCTTACAAAGAGCGGGGCGCCTTCTACATATCCACAGAAGTAGGCAAAGAATACGAACAGGCAGCCCTCGGCGAAATATACCTGGAATTGTCTCGTTTGGTGGAGGAGCCAATACCGGCAACAGAACTAACTTTGGTGCGCAATTATTTGTTGGGCAATATCATGGGTGGCATCGACGGACCAATGAAGGCTGCTGCCAACATCAAGTCGCTGTTACTCAACGGTGAATCGGTGGCAGACTTTACCCGGTTCATCGACCGGATTCATTCCATCACACCGACCGACTTGCAGGAGTTGGCACACCGCTACCTGCAGCCGGAAGCCATGCTGACCGTAATTGCAGGAGAACAAACAGCCTGATGAAGACACTGTACCTAACCCTATTGCTGCTGCTGACGCAGGTCGTCTCCGGACAAAACATCCGGGCACCTAAGCTCAGCTGCGCTACCCGCCTGCCCAACGGTGACGTAACGCTTACCTGGCAGGTGCCTGTAAATACATGCGGGCCCTTTCAGGCCTACGATATCTGGCATGCTACCAACAGAACAGGCCCTTATCAGTTGCTGACCTCCGTTACCAACCCCGCAACTACTACCTACACCCATCTGGGCGCCGACTGCAACGTACGTGACAACTATTACTACATGACCAGTCGCTTCAACTGCCCCGGAGGCACTACCCGATACTCCGACACGCTGGATTGCGAGGATCCGGTGGCACCATTCATTGAGTATGTATCGGTATTCAACGGAGGCGTAGAAATTCACTGGCAACCATCCACATCTCCGGAAACCTTTGCCTACATCATCTACCGCGACGACAATGGGTTCAACCCCATCGATACGGTCTTTGGCAGACAATCAAACTTCTACTACGACGTATCCGCTCAGCCGGGCTCGCGGAACGAAACCTACACCATTGCTGCCATGGACAGCTGCGGCAACACCGGGCCCTTCTACAATCAGCCGCACCAGACCATATTGCTGGATACTGCCACATTCAACTGTGAGCTACGCATCGACATGCTCTGGACAGCCTACAAGAACTGGACGAACGACAGCATCGCCGAGCACCGCATTCAAGTTAGCCGGAATGGTGGTCTGCCCACAACAGATACCGTACTGAGTGGCGATCTGCTGCGGTATTTCTTCAGCAACTTCACTGATGGCGAAGAACTATGTTTGACTGTAGCAGCTGTAGACCCCACCGGCCAGTATGTATCTGTGTCCAATGCCATCTGCTTTACGGTGGACATCGTGCAGCCTGCACAATACATATATATGAGTAATGCCACTGTTACCGACTCCATCGTATTCGTGTATTACAAACCGGATCCGAATGGCGATTATGTGCAGCTGGAGATTTTGCGCTCTGCCAGCAACAACGCCTATTCGGTAATCAATGTAAGTCCTCCACCACCCGTTATCCCCAATACGCTCATCTATCAGGACAAGGACCCCGACGCCTTCCGCAACGACCGCTATTATCAGGTACGGGGCACCGACAGCTGCGGCAATAGTATGACATCCGGCTTTGTGCGCACCATATATGTGGATGGCATCGGCAGGCCCAACTTCACCAATTTGGTGAGGTGGAATCCATTCGAGATCACCCATGGCACAGTTGCTGCATACAACCTGTGGCGGTGGGATCCTACAGGCTCCACCGGACAACTGCTGGCCACGTTACCCGCCACACTCGACAACCGCATTGAATATGTGGATGATATTTCCGCCTTTGCGGAAAGTGACGGTGCCTTTTGCTATCGGGTAAACGCTACCGGCGACCTGGCCTTCCCCAATGGTGTAACGGATAGTTTCTCCTCCTGGAGCAATGTGGCCTGCATCAGCCAAACGGCCATCATCCATATCCCAACGGCTATGGTGCCTCAGGGCAAGAACAACCAATTCAAGCCGGTAATCAGCTTTGAGCAAACCAACACCTACCTGATGCTGATCTTCAACCGGTGGGGCGAAAAGCTGTTTGAAACCCGCAACATTGATGAAGGATGGGACGGCCGGTACAACGGACAAATCGTGCCGCAGGGCGTGTACAGCTATTTCATTCAGGTTACCGGCGCCAATGGAAACATCATCGAACGAAAGGGCACCTTTATGGTGATACGGTA
>CAYYHM010000031.1:0-23207 GCA_964471795.1 uncultured Chitinophagales bacterium
TAGAAGGTATATGTACACCTTGTCTGGACCGGGGTTCGACTCCCCGCAGCTCCACCAACAAGTAAGCCCCAAGTAGTTGTTAGACAATTACTTGGGGTTTTGTTTTTTTGGGCAGAGCACTACCTATGTGATGAATCAACTTGAACGGCTGCTCGACTAGTTCCGCACTACCTGTTATCGTCATCCTGAGGGAGGAACGACCGAACCCTGCCCGCCAAAGGTGTGGGATCTCCCTTTAGGGACGTGCCAATTCCCGACTATTGTTATGCATAGGAGTATGGTGTGTGAGTTAAAAGTGCTTGGATGGCTAACGGGATGACTTTGTCAGATGCCTTGGCACCATTTAGTTCAACATTTTCATAACTGGATTGATAGCATCACATCCAATCAGCCGGTTTTGATAACACGTAGCCATCTTTCTTGGTCACATGATGGCTAAATTGACTTTCGAATAATTTCTTTCTACCAATGATCAGCGACCCTTTAGCTACTAGTTCTACTGATTTGTTGTGGCGTTTAGGTGGAAATGCAACCAATACACGTTTCTTCTTAAAATTCTCATGTACTGCACTAATAGGGGGAACCAAGTCACTATCACCGGATATTAGCATGGCAGTATCGTACTTGTTTTGATAAGCATCGATAAGCATATGGGTGGCAATATTTACATCGGTCATTTTCTCATTGTACTTTGGCCAAATTTTCCCACACCTTTTGCACTCAACTCTGTCTGATTGATAATGGCCATAGTAAATACTGACGTCTACAGCTTCCAAGGCCTCTAGATAGGTTGTCTGGCGTTTTTGCTTATCCGGATTGTTGCCCACACGGCTGGTAAAATACTTTACACCAACTAGCTCTTGATCGTCTTTTAACAGATGGATGACAAGCTGTCTTAGGTTGAGCCATTTACAATTATCATAGCCTGCCTCAAGCATACCGAAATAAAGGTTGAAACCATCTACATATACTAGCACCCTTTCCTTTTGCTGTACATCAACTTTCATACTTAGCGGTATTTTATGTATTTTTGAGGGCTAACAACACTGGGGATAGCATCTCCAGTCTGACGCTCCGCAAGGAGCGTTTCGCTTTTATAGCCATCTCTATTTCGCCTTGTCCATCTACAACTAGCGCCTTGTACAATAGGCAAGGCCATACCTATTGGGCTCATGTTCAGCACAAAATAATGCAATTTCAATACATAATTTTATGTGAATATGGAATAAAGGCGAGCAATCAGGGGGCTAAAGAAGACTGGGCTTATTGAAAGAAGGTACAATGGCTTACCGGCAGTCCAAAAAGCTTTTCCTATGCACCAATTGCACGTTGCCCTAACAGAACAGGATAACCCCCTGGAAGCAGAAAGGAAAATGCTAAATAACTATACCAGGATATTTGGTGAAGTGCCATCGTTGAACGCTTTTGGGTGATGAACTAGTGATAAAAACAACTATTGATAGTACCATTTTGGAGCTATACAGGCGAGTGCTGTTCTAACCATGTGTGCCAAAGATCCATCAACTTGGTGGGTGCTTGATCGATAAATAATGGTTCTAAACTCTTCATCTTGCTGAAAATCAGGCTCCTTATTCATTTTTACCCTACACAACCCAAAAACCGACTGTCAACGTCAGCCCGACCGAATGACTCTCAGTCATGAAAACAGTAAATTTATATACATGAACCTACAGCACCTTATATCCTCTATCCATAGCATCAGGATGTGGCGCAGTGGCGGCCAGCGTGCGCCCCATAAGTCAATTAAGACCTGATCGTTTGATTCCCTCGGGATAGATCTTGGTTCCTTTCTCAATATCCTTGCAACTATTCGCAAAAAACATCGTTATTTGTAGTGATTGTAGTGAAACATCAAAAGCCATGGTAACCCTTACAATTTCCGATTGCGTCTATGACTTCGTAACAAACGCTTCGGGCTATACTTTGTATGTAACACTTAAGGAATTGCTTGTAAAGCACGACTTGGTTCAACTCTCTTTTAGAGGCATATCCGCCACTTCATCCTCTTTTCTAAATTCTTCCTTAGGTGCTTTAGTGGAGGAGTTGGGCATTACAGTACTCAATAGAATTAAACCCGTTGACGTATCCGGAACTCAAGCTGCTATCTTAGAAAAGTATGTGCTTTCCCTAAGATCTATTAAACACTAGAAATCCCAGGCAATGTCCTGCTCTTCAAAGTTTTCAAGCGTACTTATTTTGATATTTATTTGAGCTATTGTTCCTTCGAAAAACGGTATTGGATTATCCCGATATCTGTTTGATGATGGATAACCCAAGAACAATGCATCATTAGAAAATAACTCCCAACTGTTACCGGTGCTCTGCATGAATGTCTTGACGTTGTCAAGGCCCTTTCCCATGTTATGAGGAATGGATTTTGTGGTCTTATTTTCTTTCATTGCCCACTTTACTGCATCAATGGCAGATAACACAGGCTTGTTATGACCTAGCATGTACCTGTTTACGGAACGAGGGATTCCGATTCCGAAATCTGCAACAGCGAGTTTAATAACCTCAGGTTTTGGGTAATACTGACAAAAAACATAAGCGCCAAGAAGAGAATGAGCGTGATCGAATGCGTTATTTAATAATTCTGCCAGAGTTAAATCCAGCATACCCAAGTCCTTCCCAAGACAGAACTCATGAAAGTAATTGCTTGTGGCGCAGATGTATTCTTGCATTTTTTCTTTTGCCAACCTTTTAATAGGCATGGCTGTGTAGGTAGGGATGGCTTTGATAGTAGTAGCTTGTTTAAAGTTCTTGTTACAGAAATCTGAAAGTCCAATTGAAGTAACATAGTCAAGTACCTGTGCACTTTTAACCTCAAGTTGAATGGTACTTCCCAATTGAATTTGACCAATAATGAACCCTACTAGCATTAATACTTCCTTTGGCTCAAGAAAAGATTTATTGATTCTAAGTACTATGTCGCTATTAACATGCCTTCGCATGATATCATATAGCCTGTAGTAATCGCGTAGTGTGTTGATTTCTATCTGTATCATGTGAAAACCTCCTAATACATAAGCCTTTTCATTTTTGATTACTCCATGTAAATTAATACCTTATTCCTTTCCAATGTGGTAGGTTCAGAATAAAGAATCATTTCTAATGCCCACTATTCTCCTCACTCAACACCGTGGGTGTTGCCATAATTCATAAAGGCTCATGGAAAAATCATCCCGGCTTTATGCTTCAATTGGGATGTCACCTATTTTTTTACAGGGTCATTAACTTAGTCGGTGCGTGGTTATTGACAGATGGTTGTCATTATCGCATGGTAGGAACTCCCGAAGCCCGCCGCCTTTGACATGGACTCTCCACTACAGCAGCAGAATCCCAAACCAATGAGAGCAGTATTTTTGATCCTATGAACCTACAGCACCTTATATCCTCTATCCATAGCATCAGGATGTGGAGCAGTGGCGGCCAGCGTGCGCCCCACAAACCGCTGCTCATCCTGCTGGCACTGGGGAGGTTGCAGCAGCAGCAAACAAAGCTTGCTTTCGCTGATATCAAAGAGCAACTCGCTTCCCTCATTGAAGAATTTGGCCCACCCAGAAAGGTGATTCATCCACAATATCCTTTTGTAAGATTAACTATTGACGGCATCTGGCAAATCAACAAGGACTACAGCGGCGTATCCTCAGACCCCTCCTCAAGGCGCTTGGAAGAAGACAACGTAATAGGTGAATTTACACCGGAAGTACTGGCATGCCTGCAACAGGATACAATAGCCATTCCGCGTATAGCTCAGGAAGTGCTGGATGCCAATTTCCCAGACACCCTACATGATGATATACTTACCGCTGTGGGGTTGAATATCCACTTTGATATTTCCAAGCGAAGAAGACGTGACGCTAAATTCCGGGAGCGGGTATTAGAAGCATACCGCTACCAATGTGCTATTTGTGGTACTGGCATCCGGATGAAGAATGCCATCGTGGCCTTGGAAGCCGCTCACATCAAATGGCATCAGGCCCATGGGCCTGATGAAGTAGAAAATGGACTGGCACTGTGCTCCATCCACCATAAGTTACTGGATGTAGGCGCTTTCACGATCAATCATAACCATGAGGTGCTGGTATCTCCCAAAGCCAATGGCGCCGGCATCGATACTATCTTGATAAAGTACCAGCACCAGCGTATCAGTGAACCCCAACTAACACATCAGTACCCCAAACCCGAGTTCCTGGATTGGCATGTGCAGGAGGTGTTTAAGGTGGGGTATTGATTCTGCATTACATAATAACTCATGTAGCTTATCTCACTCCTGCTTTTCCTGCTGTTACTCTTGGCTTACGGCACGGTAATCCGTATAGGATCGAAGACAATAGCAATGGACGTTATTCCACTAAAAATGATTTCTAAAATTGAATAAGTGTTCATGGAATTGCTTTTGCCCTACAAATACCAAACGCTCAACTGAATGCAAAAGAGATATTTTGGATTAATCCAGAATATTCTAGACAATTCTATATTCTGCTAAATCTGGTGAGAAACCGGTGAGAACCTGAAACGGTATGTGCGATTAGTGCTTGATACTGAATTAATTTGGCGAAAGGTTCGAATCTATATGCTCCACCAACCAAAAAAGCCATCGATTTACGATGGCTTTTTTTGTAATCCAACATGCTAACCTTGCTGCATGCAGGCAGATTGGCTGCCCGATATTTTACGGTTTGATCAGTACCTTTTCAGCAGTACCTCCGTTATACCGCAAGCGAACTATGTAGCTGCCACTGCTCCATGTCTTCACCGGAATAGTATGCTGCCACTCAGACTGATTGACCGTTTGCACATACCGATATACCTGTTGTCCCGTAGCATCCACTACATCGATTGTCAGCTTGCCTTGCACCCATCCTACCACGGAAAGCAGTACCTGCTCCGAGGCTGGATTCGGGAACACATCAAACAACGCTGCCAGTGGATTATTCCCTAATCCTGTTGGCTGGAACAAGTACCCACTTGATGGCTCGCTGCTACAGTCGTTTTGCGTAACAATCACTGTGTACACACCTGCCTGCTTGGCTACGTAAGTCTGATCGGTAGCCCCTGTAATGGCTACACCATCCAGATACCACTGATTGCCTACAGCATTGCTGGAAGTCAATACAGAGTCGACCCCCGTGATAGTGGGTGTCGGCGGAATCGGATAAACCACTACTTCCACCTCATCGATACCTGTACAGCCATTGGCATCCGATACTTCAACGATATACGTGTTTCCGGCCAGGGCGATAGGATTGGCAGACTGCGAATTTGACAAGCCGGATGCCGGCGTCCACAGAATAGTATAGGGACCCGTAGTGCCGGATGCCGTTGGATTGCCGCCTATGGTCAGGCTATCACCTTCACAGAAGGTGAGGTCGGCCCCCGCATCTGCAACCGGCAGGTTGAATACCCGCACAAAGGCTGAGGTGTCGATGATGGTGCCAGTACCGGCGCCTTTTGCGCGGAATGCATAGGTTCCACCTGGCTGTGTTGTAGGCAGCACGTAATCAAAGCCCTGCAAGGAAGCATCCAGCTGTGTGGCAATGGTAGTGAAGGACTGGCCACTATCTATAGATAGCTCTAAATCGATCTGGCTGAAAGACGTGGTGTCCCATTGCAGCACAACGGTATCTCCCAAACAATACTTGTCCAGCGGCGTAGGCTTCAGGAAAAAGCCCGGTTCATCGATGATGGTGCTGGCTTCAGCGATATCGTCCAATGGCTCCTGATTGCCCACATGATCTGTGGCTACCACGTAGAATTCGTACCCATGCCCTTGTTCACCCACAAAAGTGACAAAGGTGTCTTGCAGTCCGGTGATCCACGGCCGATACTGACCATTATCTTTCGCATAATACAAGGCATAGTCACGGATACCACATCCTCCCAGGTCATCCTTCCCTGTCCAGGAAACCACGAATGATGTATCTGTTGTATAGGCAGGCAATGCGTCAACAGTCACATCAGGCGGGAAGGCATCGATGGTATTGAAGATGCGTGGCGTGATTATGGGTGCATTGATGTCGAACACGATATCTGCTACCGCAAAGATGGTATCCCCAGTCTGTGACTGTGGGTTGGGCTTGATGGTATAGCTGACAAACCCTTCGCCACTGCTGATACTGTCGTTGATGGGCAGAAATCCGCTCAACGGATCTTCCGGCGGCAATCCTGTGGATGGATCGATTGCCTGCAGGATAAAGAACAATTCATTGTTCACGATATCTACGCCGGCTGTATATTCCACATCGTATCCCAGCGAATCAGGCAGGTCAAGGGTAGTAAAGTAGTTGGCTGAGTTTGCCGGCACGTCGAAGATCATGTTGTTGAATCCAAACTGCTTCAGGCGCATCGACAATGGACTTACGTGCGGATCTATGACCTGCCTTATCTCTACCCGCTGTGCCGCTGTAGTAGCGAATACGGGATCATTCTCGAAGCGAATCGTGTAAGGCAGAATGTCCTTTCGTGCCACCCATCGTCCATCACCATAGCCATCGGGGCCGAGGATATCGTTGGGATCGCAGGATGTAACTACGCGGTTGCAGATAATCTCTTGAGCTGCACAATTCAAGACTGTAAGTGCCCCCATAAGATTGAGACCTCCTGGCACACAACCCACATGACCGGGATTGATACTGGGCTGACTGGGCGATAGTATACTACCGATACCATAGCCACAACCAAATGCGCCCATACCGCAATTGACCACACCCCAGGTTACACCAGCCGGACAGCCTGCAATGGTTGCACAAACTGCCGTTGCTTCTACGATAGCTTCTGCACAGCCCAAGTATGCCAGTGTACAACCTGTAGCGGTAAAGAGTGCGTTACATAGGGTTTGCACAGTAGGGTTATTGTTGCCGTCATCACAAGGTATATTTCCGGAGTTAGGGCCACCGGGGCCACCCGGACCACCGGGACCACCTACACCTCCGCCACCAGGACTAAGTGGGCCACCGGAACCAAAAGGGCCAAAAGGGCCAAGACCGCCGGGACCAAACCCACCGGGACCACCCGGTCCGCCCGGACCGCCGGGAATGCCCGGGCCACCCGGGCCGCCGGGGCCACCTGGGCCACCTGGACCGCCAGGAATGCCGGGGCCACCTGGACCGCCAGGGCCACCTGGGCCACCCTTGGCACCAGAACCACCGGAACCACCACCGCTTCCACCCGAACCGCCAGCGCCCCCGCCACCACCTGATTGACCAGCACCGCCTGCACCACCAGCACCACCAGCACCACCATTGCCGGGCGGTGTGTTGGCCGTTGCAGGTCCACCGGCGCCACCGGCACCGCCTGTGCCGGGCGGGATGGTGCCATCACCGGGGCCGCCGGGCCCACCCGGACTGCCATCTTCTCCCGGCGCACCGGGCGCACCGGGAACACCATTCTCTCCGATACCAGGCTGGTAGGCATTGAAACAGAGCATAAGCGTGTCACCCCTTACCTCCAAGGCAAATGTGCCACCATGGGTAGGGTTGTAGAAGGCAAACTGATCCGTATTAATTACCACTTTGTCTGGTGAGAAGCCTGTGATGCCGCCATTTGCAATTACAATAGGCCAGCACTTGTCTACAGCCGGATACCAACCGGCCAGATAATCAGCCTGATTACTATAATTCAAGCTGGCCACACGAACTATAAACGGATTACCGGCAGTTGCAGTAATGACTAGACTCCCGTTCGTAGACAGCAGATCCCAGCCCGGATCACTACCAGCAGTACCATTGTAACTATTGATCTCCCACAGGTAGTCTTCTCCCTTGTTGAAAATGATGTTGCTGTAGTTGCCAATACCGGGACTCAAGCCTGGGCTAAATGTGGCTGCGCCAAGACTTATGCCAACTGGATTAAAGGTTTCCCTGCAAATGTCGCAACTGAAGTCTCCTTGCGACAATACGGCAGCGGTAAAATAACCTTCTTGTATGTAAACCTGCATCACCGAGTCGATAAATTGAGCACTATCAGCCGCTAGATTTACCAGAGACGGAGTAAAATAACCGGCATTAGCCAATATTTGATTTCTTGACGACTCGGCAGAAATGTATTGATCCAAGGCATAGTCTAATTCAGAAAAACCTTGTGCACGAATTCGAACAGGGAATTGCTCAGCCGTAAAGTTGCTAAAAGCCGCATTCACCGACATGGATTCACCGGGTGCTAAACTCATTCCTACAAATGGGATTAACTTGAAGTTATCAGATTCGTAATAATCGGATATTCCATTGTCTCTGTTCGCTTGTATGAACTCACCTCTTCGTCTGGCATTATCCGATACATTTACCTGTTGGATTCTGGTAACACCGGGTACAGTGATATCTCCTTGAATAATGGGTATGTCTATGTTGCCAATGTTAGTAAAGAAGAATGAAAACTGCGCATTTCTTCCCGCACGAATCAGGTTGGGCGCTATGCTGTTATAATCCACGATAAATCCGGTGGGCTTTTGTACCGTAATTCCGTGTACTCGTCTAATGGATTCCCCCGGTTTAGTAGCCACAAGGTCATAGACGCCTGTCGCCGTGTTGGTGAAATCCCAAAACAAGATTGCCTGCATGCTAGTGAGCAATTGCTTTACAGTTGCTATAGCTGCCACATTGCCTTGTTGATCCTCCAAGGTAAACTCCGTTTCATTCGTAAAACCAGCTCCATCAAGTCGAGTAGTTACGGGCCCTTGCCCCACTGTATCTGGTGATACAGCATATATGCTAAAAGGCAGTGCCTGAGCCAGCAAGGTCGCTTCCTGTTGCAAGGCAAACGGATAGTCTGTCCGGGCATAAATGTAATAGGTGCCCGCTTGGGTAGATGGGAAGATGACCCGCTGATCGGGGGCATTGGCAACACCATATTTGCTGTCGTAATCGTTGGGTGTAGGCACCCGGTCATAGGCAAGGTACAACTCGTTGGCACCATTGGTCAGGTTGCTGGTCAGGGTGACCAACAAATCCTGATTTGCCGGCACATCCACTTTGTAATACAACCTATCGCCGGCATTCAGGCTGTCTTGCACGGGCACATCCAAGGCAAGTTCCTTGATCTTCACCTTCATGGGGCCACCCGATTGCACATTGTTGGATTGATTGGATTCCAACAGTTGGTTCTGTCGGTTGGTCCAGCCAATGCCGAAATAGGGATTGTCCATCACGTCCTCCAGACGCCCACGAAACTGCTGTGTCAGCGCTTGTCCCGGATCGAGTTCTATGTAGCTTTGCTGCAATTGGTACAGGTAATCCCCTGCCGCTTGCAGACTGGTATCACCCGACAGGTAGAATGCGTCCGTATTGGTGCCGATTGCACGGTTATTACCCACGTTTTGGATGTCGTAGGAAAACACCACTTCTTCACCCAGATACACGCTATCCGGCAGTTGCACATTGGTGACGGCCAGGTCTGTCGGCAACGGACTTGTTATGGTTACCAGCTGCGATGATGCATTGTTGGCTTCTCCCTGATGCTCATAGATCCGGTTGTTGTAATCCGCCTGCACGATCACATAATAGAACCCTTGCAGATACCTCGGCACGGTGAAGGTGATCGACCCGTTGTAGGCGTTGTTAACTGCCACAGGATTAGATTGTTCCAGTACAGCCATTCGCATGGCACCGGCATTCACTTCCGGCTCATCACTGATGTACACACAGTCAAACCACCGATTGACAGCGGTGGCAGCCTGCCCTATGTTGGTCACCGTATAATTTACGGATATCCGTTGCCCTGCGGCAAATGTGGTCGGCACAATGAAGTTTGTCAGTTGCAGGTCGGGAGAGGGGGATAAGGCTACCTGAATAGGAACCGCCCTGTAGTTGTTGGCACGGTTGTCTTCATTGTCGATGGCACCTTCATTATCGGCCATCACGATGATGTAATGAATCCCACTGAGGCCGTTCGGTATGGTTACCTCCAACGTATCGTTGTAGCTATCACCTGCAACAAGTAGGCCTGGAATCAACAAACTGCCTGCATATTGGTCATTTCCGTCGAGTATCGTATCGGCCGAGAAGAAGAAATAGTCTCGCCAATAGGTCGCAACCGTGGCTGTTCTACCCTGATTGGTTACCGTGTAGGAGACAGGGATCCGTTGGCCTGAATTGCCACTTACCGGGGCATTGATCTGGCTTACCGTGATGTCGGCCAAGCCGGGCAGGATGGTTATCGGTATCCTGTTGTTGGGGAAATCGCCCTGATCAGCGAAGTTGTTCTCGTTGGCATTGTGCTCATACACATCATCCTGACCATCTGCATGCAGGTGTATGTATCCAGTGCCTGCCAAATGGGGTGGCAGATAGATACCCACTTGTTCGGTGTAAGCGGCACCCGAGTTGAGGTTGGCGGTTATTTCATGATGCTTCAACAACGTGAGGCTATCAATCGACCACACTGAGTCCCTGGCAAAGTACACCTGATCCCACCAAGGTGACTCTGCATTGGCTGTGCCTTGATTGGTGACGGTGTAGGTGATCACATTCTCTTCAAAAGTGTACAAGGTGTCAGGCACCTGCATGTCACTTACTACAAGGTCGGGAGATGGCGACAAGGTTACATTTACCGGACCTGAGCGGGTAATGTTATTGTTGCCAAAGGTGTACTCAAACACCGCTGTATCCGCATCCGTATAGGCATACAGATAATATGTACCCTCAATGCCATTCGGTATGCGAACAGTCAATTGCTCGGAATAGGCAGCACCCGGCACGAAGGCGACGCCATTACTGTGGTATTGCTTACCCAGATACACCACCGAGTCTGCGTTGAATGTGTCCAGGGCAGATAGGTAAATGCGATCCACCCATGATTCTTCACGCGGCGCATTGGCGCCCAGATTGGACACCGTGAAGGTCACGTTCACCACCTCATTGGACAATACATTTGATGGCGTGTTGAACTGCGTTACCTGCAGATCCGGTGGCGGAGTGAGTGTAATGGCAATGGGCCCAAAGCGCTTGTAATTGTTAGCAATCGTCAGCTCGTCTACCAGACTGTAGCCATCGGCAAACAGGTGGAGGTAATAATCGCCAAATATGGTGTGGGGGATCGCCACTCGTGGAATGCGCTGATAGCTGCTGTCTACCGGCAGATAGTCTGCCAAAGAATCCCATTGCCCGGCAATGCTGCAGTCGTAGGTGGTAAAGTTCTCGGAGCGGAAACCTATGTAGGTCTGATCCAGAAAAATTGCATTGTCGACATCGAAGACAGAGTCCATCGACAGGTAAATCAAATCATTCCAGAAGTGTTCTTCCAGTCTGCAGCCACCGGGCCCGATGGTTTTCCCATAACCAACAACCACCGGCGGCGGGCTTTGATAAATCAGGTAGGGGAATGCCCCTTGTGCGCGGAATGCGCCCACATTCATGGCGCTGTAGGTTACAGGAATGGTATCACCGGAGAAGATGCTGGTAGGTGCCCCTACGCTGGCAACTATCAGATCCGGTTTCGGTGGCAAGCTGATTTGAATGATTGTTCCGGAATTATCAATAGCCACATTGTTGGAGTCGGAGGTTTCCAATAGCTGATTCCTGTTGTCTGCTCTTACCAGCAGTTTGAATCCACCCAGCGTAGTGGTAGGAACAGCCAGTGACACCGTTTGTGTATAGGCTTGCTGACTTACCAGGAAGCTGACATTCTGTACTTCTCCCAGAAATAAGTCCTCAGCGCTGATGATGGTATCTGTAGACAGGTAGAAGCCATCCTTCCAGCTTTGTGCACCGGTAGATCCAACACCCTGATTGAACACTGTGTAGGTGACGGTGAGATTCTCCCCGGCAAATAATGAAGGGGGGGTTTGTACTTGTGAAACCACTAAGTCCGACAGCTCGGCAGTACTGAAAGATTGCACCGGTCCGGCAGTTTCCAGACAGCTGTTTTTTGCTACTACCTGCCAATTGTAGGTTTCGCCATATTGCAAACTGCCACGGTACACATAGTTGATTCCGGTGATATCACCCACTGATGGCTGAGCAGGTTTTGTGCCATTGGCAGGCCATACATACAAATCATACAAGGAGGCATTGGCTGCAGGACTCCAGCTTACGGTAACGGGTATGGTGATATTGGTACGGCCATTGACCGGCAGCATCTGGCTTACAACTCCCGGTGCTGCCGGAGCGATCACCTGCACGATCACCGCATCGGAATAAACACACCCGGAGTCAGACACACTGGTCATGGCGTACGTGGTGGTATCGGTTGGGGACACCAATATGGTTGTGCTGGTATCTCCCGTTGACCACAACACCAGGCCGGCATTACTCACGGTGAGATCAAGCGTATCGCCCAGGCAGAGTACTACTTTATCGCCAACCTGGCTGATGAAAACGTTTTGCTCAATGGTGACCGCTACCGTATCGGATGTGGTACTGCAGCCATTTTGATAATGGGTTACCCATACAGGCGATGTACTGCCTACCCAAATGGAAGGAGTGGTGGCTCCGGTGCTCCATGCGATGGATGTGGCTATACTCGACGTAAGCTGCACAGAATCACCCGCACAACGGTAGGTACTCCCGGAGACTGTCAGCTGAGGCATAGCCGGAGCAGGTGGTACTACTACGGAAATGGTGTCGCTGCCGATAAATCCGGACGTATCTGATACCGTAACGCTGTAGGTACCCGAGCTATTGACAGTGATTTGTCGAGTGGTGTCGCCCGTTGACCAGGCATAGCCGGTAGCTCCAAAGTTTGCGGCATCCAGCGTAAGGGAATTACCTGCACAAAGGGTGGTATCAGGCCCCAGATCAGGCTTGACGAAGCCGGGCAGCTGGTTGAAATTGATTTCCAGATCGTAATCATAGCAAGTCCCCGGCCAGTTGTCAATTACGATGTAGTAGGTTCTACCTGCCTCCAGTGAATCAATCAATGTCTTGTCGGTAGAGCTGCTGTTTATGAACGACTTACACGTGCCTCCCTGATCCAGTAAGGGACAATCCTCAAAGATGGTGATGCTTGTGAAGTTTTCCGTCGGATTGCTCAGCACCACTTTGTATTCGGCCGTTACCGGCGGTACAAATCGAAATACTTCGTCTTCTCCCTGCAGGTAGTTGCTACCGCCACAAAGCGGCACAATGGCCTTATACACATCGTTTCCTTTACCGCAGGTGGTGCGGTTGGTGTCGATGAAAGGAAAATCGACTACATCTACTACCGGGCCTAACCCCTCATCACAATCCCATGGCTCATCGATCTCCAGGTCGTAACTAAAACATGTCGGATTCGGCCAGTTACTCACCACGAGATAGTAGGTCCTGCCGGCTTCGAGGGTATCGCCCATGATGCGGTCACCATCGCCATTTTGGGAGAAACTCTTGCAAATTCCCCCTTGATCTAACAATGGACATCCTTCGTACAACGCCAGTGACGTGAAGTCATCATTGGTACGCAACAAGCGAAAGTGGTAATAATCGGTAGTAGTTGGGTTGATGATATACACCTTGTCTTCCCCCTGATTGTAGTTATTGCCACCACAGCTGATCAGGTTGTTGTAGTACAGGTCATTTCCTGCTCCGCAAGTGCCGTCATTCGGGCTGAAGTAGGGCAGTGTATTCACCTGCACTACACCATTACCAAGGCCACCGGGACAGGTCGGCGGCACATCAATAGACAGGTCGAAGTAAAAGCAATTCGGCGTTGGCCAACAGTCCACCATCAGGTAGTAGGTGACACCGGCATATAAGGTGTCGGCCAGGATTTTGTCATTGGTATTGGTATTCACGGCCTTGATACAGGTAGCACCCGAATTATACAACGGACAACCGTCATACAAAGTAAGCGAGGTGTAATCTGCCGTAGCATTTGATAGCGTAATGTGGTAGAAATCCGTCACCGTGGGCGTGAACACATAGAAGCGGTCCTCACCATTGGTATAGTTACTCCCTGCACAAGGCAGATTATTCGCATAATAGATATTGTTGCCATAGCCGCAGGTAGAGTCGCTGGTGTAGAAAGGAAGTGAAACGGTATCTATAGCATTGGCCAGGTAGGTATCGCAGGTGGGAGCATCCTGAATGGCCAGATTGAAAGAAAAGCAATCCGGGGCAGGCCAGCAGTCGACCACCAGATAATAGGTGACACCTGCAAAGAACGAATCGGTAAAGATTTTATCATTGGAGCTGCTGGACACATCGCGGTAGCATGATCCACCCTGATTGATCAACGGACATCCTTCATAGATTTTTACTGAGGTGTAATTGTTATTGGTATTGGTTAGGGCTACCTCGTACTCCTTCGTAACCGTTGGCGTAAAAATGAACACCATATCCTGGCCTTGCAGATAGATACTGCTGCCGCAATTTTCAGTATTTATGGGAGTAAGGTCATTGTTTTGACCACACGTGGTAAGCCCGGTGGCCTGATAGGGAAGCGAGTTGATGGTTACTACGCCGGTACCCAACCCGGCAGGACAAGTTTTAGGTCGCTCTATCAGCAGATCATAGGAGTAGCAGGATGGATTTGGGAATATGTCTACTATCAGGTAATAGGTCTTACCGGCTTCCAAGGTATCGCCCAGAAACTTCTCCGTGCTGCTGGTATGGCTCCAGGCGATGCACTGCCCTCCCTGGCCAATGAGTGGACAGCCTTCAAATAAAGTCAAAGAGGTAAAGTTGTCACTGGGATTGGTCAGGAAGATATGGTACATATCGGTAACCTGAGGGGTGATGATGAACACCTCATCTTCCCCATTCAGGTAGCTATTGCTGCCGCAACTGACTATGGTTTGGCTGTTCAGGTCATCTACCGCACCACAGGTTGTTCTGTTGGTGGAGGAATACGGAAAGCTGTTCACCGTTATCACCCCGGTTCCTAACCCGGCGGGGCAGGTTTGGGCTTGTGTAGACAGGATAGACGGAAGAGTGATGAGGAAGCATAATACTACCTGGAGAAATACCTTCATAGGAAATCGGATTAGCTGGACATAGTGATTACACGTTTAAAGTTGATTCAATTATCACTGTTTCTCACGCCCTATGAGTCAGTGTGCCAAGTAAATGATTAGTTGGTGATGGGCGGGTGATAAACGGCAGGAATAGTTAGTGACTGACCATCGGGGATATGTTTCCGGTAGATGGGAAAACCGGAAGTTATTGTGGGCAGCATCTATTGCAACGGCTCTCAGGCCGATAGGAAACCACCGTCAACCGGTATCAGGGCGCCATTCACGTAGCTGGACAGGTCGCTGGCCAGCACCACCATCATGGTAGCAATCTCGTCGGCCTTACCCATGCGCCCGAGCGGGATGCGCTTCACAAACTGATAGGCATCGGTTACCAGTCCGAACTGCAGCCGGCGCAGTGCCTTTGTGGCTACCCCACGGGTGCCCTTGCTGATGATGCCTCCCGGCAGCAGGGCATTCACCCGGAAACCCTGTCCCCCATACTCCCGCGCCAGATCACGGGTAAGCGTAATGACCCCTACCTTGCTCATGGAATACTGGATGAGCTCCTTCTTAAAAGGCATGATGGCCTCAATGGAGCCCACATTGATGATAACCCCTCCCCGCTTGAGCTGACGGCGGATCATGTGCTGGCACATCCACAACACGGCATACAGGTTCACCTGCATCACCTTGTTCAGGTACGCCTCGTCCAGATCCATGAAATCTTTGAAAGGGTACATGCCTGCATTGTTGATTAGCACGTCTACGTGGCTTTCGGCGATGCTTTGCCAGAACGAATCGATGGCCGCCTTTTCCTGCAGGTCGAATAGAAACATGTCTGCTTGTGCACCTGCAGCTTGCAGGTCAGTTACAAATTCGCTGAGTGCGTCGCCATCATAGTCGAGCAGCAGCAGGTGGGCTCCCTGCTCACTGAAGCGGCGGGCCGCAGCCCTGCCGATGCCGTTGGCGGCACCGGTGATGAGGACTGTCTTACCATGGAAATCGAGGTACTCCTGCAGTGGTTTCATGGGGGATGGAGCTTTCGATATCCAATGATAGCACAACAGTGATACATACCTGATGATGCATATCATATGCATGTACTCCATCAATTGCTCCCTACAATCAATCGAAAAAGTTTAGTCGGCTAAACGTATTGGCAGCTCTGATGGTAAACTGGTTGCTCCTGCATCTTTATCAGCCTCGTTGTGATGCATATCATATGCCAGATAGCAAGAATGGGCGTACTTGTGCTACCGGTACTGCTGTGGCAGTATTGGCATTTTCTCAGTACAACCCATGAATCATGTTCACCGACAGACGCGATGGAGGCGAAAAACTGGCTGTAGCACTCAAGGCCTACCGGCATGACAAAGACGTATTGGTGTTGGCCATTCCCAAAGGTGGTGTGGAAACAGCCTATTATGTGGCGGCCTATCTGGAGGCGCCATTATCCGTAATCGTAGCCCGCAAGCTAGGGCATCCGCTGAATCCCGAAGCTGCCATCGGCGCCATTGCCGAGGAGGGGGGCAAGTACCTGGACCCCAGGGCTGCGGCAGGCATCTCGTTTGCCATGCTGCGTAGTATTACCGAGCGTGAGCAGCAGGCCATCCGGCAGCGGATTACCGTACTGCGCAAGGGGCAGCCCCTACCCGACATGCGCGGCAAAACCGTAATACTGGTGGATGACGGCATAGCCACCGGCGCCACCGTAATGGCTTCCATAGCTACCTGCCGGCAGCATCACCCTGCCAAACTGGTGGTGGCAACGCCGGTGTGCTCCTTGTCTACCAAACAACAACTCGCCACGCTGGCCGATGAGGTGATCGTACTGGAGATCCCCGACAACTACTGGGCTGTTTCTCAGGTATATGAGCACTTCAGCGACTTCCCCGAAGATCAGGCCATACAACTGCTGCAGAAGAGCAGTCGCAACATGGTTACCGCCGGCTAGCAGACCAGGTCCGTTGTTCACCCGGTAACCTCCCGACAAGTATGCGTAAAATAGAAGAGGATGGGAGAACCCCATCCTCTTCACCAATGGACAAAAAGGGAACTTCTTGTACGGCTCAGTAAGCCGGTTCTTGTATCTGTACCTGCAAGTGGTTCACTACCTCTGTTACCCCAGGTGCGGCCCAAGCTTCTTTTTGTGCCTGCTTCTTCTCCGCCAGCGACTGCACAGACCCTTCCAGGGTTACCTTTCCACCCTCAATGCTTACCTCGATATGGGAAGCATCAAGTATGGCCTGCCGCTCCAGCGCCTTGCGGATACGATTTTGCAGTTCATAAGGCTGCACGATGGGCTTCACGGATATCCGGTTGGACAGTCCGCGGATGCCTGCCAGGTTACGCAGCGCCTTGCCGATCTCGTCTTTCTGATGATTCCAGTTCACCGTGCCGGACACGGTAATCCAGCCGTTTTCCACCTTCACGGTAACACTGTCAGGGATGCCTTCATGCCATTTCAGTACGTTCACCGCCGCCTGTGCCAGCAGCTCATCGCTCTTCATCAGTTCACCGGGGATATGCACTTCAATATCCTGTACCACGGCTTTTACCCCTTGAATGCGGGAAGCTATCTTTTCGGCCATGAACTTTTCCTTGAAACTCGCCACCTGGCCGGTAAGGGTTACAATGCCATTCCGCACGGTGACTCCAATATGCGACGCATCTATCACAGGATCCCAGTCCAGCTCATCCAATACGTAGTCCTTGATTTCCAGATCCGTAATCATAGCAATGGTTTTTGGTGGTTGATGAAAGTGCTAAGTTGGCATATCTGTTGTACCGGAAATATGATGTGGGTCACAAGCGGTTGATATGGTGAACATTTTCGACACCCATGTCTGCTACCGCCATCTACAGACCGTGCAACAAGCGGACAATGGCGCTCTCTGTCAACGCCGCTTGTCCGGTTCCCGGCGTGGCTGCAGTATCGGTGCCGATGGCCGTACCCGTGGTGTGGGCGCAACCGGCTGCCGGATGGGTGTGGGTGACAATACCGGCTGAGGCGTCTGATTCCAACGGAAGTCGTGGTATCTGATGGCACGATCCAATGGTTGCCGAGGCGCCACCCACCTGTCGGGCTCATAGCTTTCGGGCTGCACCACCCTGATGGATGGTTCCCGTACCGGTATATCAACCTTTGGCACAGGAACAGGCTGCTGTGGCGCCACCTCTGCCACACGCTGCCGGTAGGACAATACCTCCCGCAAAGCAGGATACCGTTGGATGTGCTCCGATAAATATGCCTCCTTGGCAGGAACACCATCCACCTGTGTGCCTACAGCTGCCTGATAGTCTCTGACGAAGGCCCCATACTGGCGGATACGGTCAACCCGGTTGCCATCATCTGCCAACCACGACGGTGGCACCTCCTCCTGCAGTTGCGACCGCCACACCGCTACAGTAGCAGTGACGGTGTTGGTAGCCTCCGGATGGCGCTCGGTGTAGTACAGGTATCGATGGGTGAGGTGGGGATAGTAGTAGAAATGGTCGAAATCGTACAAGCACCAGTACAGGAAATCATACGAGGGCAGTCCGATAAACACGATGGTTTCACCGGGCAGGTAGTAATACCCCCAATGATACCACGGATAGGGATACCAGTAGGCATAGGTGTACCAATAGGGCCAGCCAAACCAGTAGGAATAGGGACGCCAGAGGAGGTACACGTCTACCTGAGTGGTTGCCTCCTCCTGATTCTCGATGTCGGTGGTAAGATGTTGTTCCTCGGCATACGATTGTGCTGCCGCCTCCAGCTCAGCCAATGCGGCGCTGTCTGCTGCCAGCTCCTGCTGCCACTGTGTTAGCTCTTCTGTTTTTCGCAGGGCTAATACCTGCTGCAGGGAGTCCAGCCTGGCCATGGTGCCCACCGAGTCGCGCCGGTAGATATCTCCCAACAGTACGGTTGCCGACAGGTGGGATGTCAGTAAGGACATCACCTCCGGCAATTCCAATACCTGCAGGAATGCCCGGCGGGTGTCCGCAGATTCTCCGGCCAGCAGCAACGTGGTTTGCTGCGATGATGCCTCATACAGCTGGTGGATGTCCGGTAAGATATCAGGATGCCAGGTTGCCAGCCACCGAAAATCGGCCTGCACAGATTCCGGATATTGGCTGAGTAGTGACGATAGGGCAACTGCCCCCTTGTCCGTCGACGCCAGCCACTGCTGCAGCAAATCCGGATAACGGCCTACATTGTAGATGCGGCTTTGCTCATCCTGCGTCAGATTGCCTATCAGCTGCCGAAACTGTGCACTACTGCTTTGCTGCAAGGCATCTATCCGTGCCAGCACCTCCGGATGTTGGGAAACGTGTAGGATAGCACTGCGTATCCCTGTCGGATAGAGTGCTACCGCTTCCACCGTGGCGGATTCCGTGGTGACCAGATGTTGCCACAAAATGGTATCCTGCTGTGCTGAGGCCTTTCCTTCCCACAGAAAAGCCACCAGCCAAATCATCCACGCTACTGACGCAATCGCTATCTGTGTCATACCCCTGAGTTGATCATTACTGTAATGTGGTGTCCGATTTTGCCTGCACCGCTTCTCCCCGCTTTTGCCGCTTACGCACAGTAGCCGGGAAGTAGGGCTCCCGCACTGCCGGTGTGGTTTCCCGCTTGAGAAGCTTCTCCATGGTCAGCCGCGCCATCAGGTAGCATACTGTGGATTCTGCTCCCTGATTGAGGTTGATATGGATATCTTCCAACCCATCATAGCACCCACCGGTGGCGTGATTGTACAGGGATTGCTGTAGGTGATTGTTGCCTGTAAACCAGCTGAAGGCCACGTCCATCATAGAACGATAGGCAGGTATATGGAAAACATCATAGAACGTATCGAGCGCCTCGATGGTGTAGGCTACATCGATGGGTTGCTCTCCATAGTCATGCGGTACGCTATCCATGTGATACCAACCCTTGTTGGAGATCACCTTGATTTGTCCGTTCTTGAAGAGCTGCGACAACAGGAAGTCGAAGGTGGTTTTGGCGATGATCTTGTAGGCGGGTTTCTTGCTGGCCAGATAAGCATACAGCATAGCTTCGGGCATGGTACTGTTGCCATAGGTCAGGTATTTCTCGAACCACTGCCAGTTGTCACTCGAGATTTCTTCATACTGTTGCACCAGCCTGTCGGCCATCACCTCAATGAGGTGTTGAATGGCTACTGACTTGAATGCCAGGTTGTACTGATACAAGCCTTTGATGAGGAAGGCGATGGATCGCGGGGATTGTATACCGGGAATGTGCGGCAAAAAACTGTCAACCATCCTGCGAGCTGCAGCATACATATGGGTGGGCAACAGCAGGGATGAAGACAGCAACTGACCCAGTGCCATGATGGCTCGTCCGTTGGCATCTTCCAGATTTACGTATTCGTTCTTGGCATGTGCATTCCCTTGCTCATCACGGTAGTTCAGGAACTTTCCGTCGGGTTGCTGGCTATCGGCAATGTATTGCAGGTAGGTATCCATCAACGGCAACACGCTGGCATCACGGAACAGCTCGAAGTGCCGCAGTGTCACTATCAAAGCGCGGGCGTTGTCATCGAGGGTATAGCCCGAACTAGGATCAGGAATACTGTATTTACTGAACTGTATCACCCCGATACTGGTGGTTAACCGTTGCAGGTGCTGCAGCGACACCGGCGGGTAGGTGCCGGCACCTGTGCGTTGCCGCTCCAACAATGGGGTAAACAGGCTAGCCGTTTGCTCAGCCACGGTAGCCCAATAGGTAGGCTGTATCTTCTGCTGCGCCGACACACTCATCTTCATCCGGCGATGCTCGTCGGCCAGCAGTTGCATGGTAGCCGCTGCCACCTGATCGGGATGTTCAAAGTCTACGATGATACCGGTATCCTCATCAATCCATTCCTTGGCATGTGGGATGGCAGTGGTAATCACGGGACACCCGGCACTCATGGCATAGGCGAAGGTGCCACTCACCGCCTGATTGCGGTCTTTGGAGGTAAACAGATATACATCCGTGGCTACCAGATATTGCAGTAATTCATCCAGCTCAAGGTATTGGTTGACAAAACGCACATGCGCACCAATACCCAGATCCTTAACCTTTTGTTCCAGGAATTCCCTGTATTGCTCACCTTGCTGTTTCACAATACCCGGATGTGTTTTCCCTAAGATGTAGTGCATAGCCTGCGGGTATTGCCGGATGATGGCCGGCATGGCATCGAGGGCTGTTTCAAGGCTCTTATTGGGACTCAACAGCCCGAAGGTGGACAGCAACAGTTTATCACTCACCTGCAGCTGCTCCCTGATGCGCTGTCGATCTTGCATCGGCGGCTGATGGGTGCCATGTGGTATTACACGGATACGTGCTTCATCAATCGCATACTGCTCCCGCAGGATGGCTGCCGAGGTTTGGGTCATCACGATTACCAGATAGGATTGGTTGACGATTTCCTGTACCATGGCCAGACGCTCCGGATCAGGGTCCGGCAATACAGTGTGGAAGGTGACAATCACCGGCTTCTGCAATACCCCTAGCAGTTCCCGCAGGTGTTGCCCGTACTTGCCACCATAGAGTCCAAACTCATGTTGCAGGAACACGGCCTTCACGGCATTGTCCTTGTTGATGGCACGACCGAGCGCTGCATAGGCCTCCGGAATGGAGGTGTCCAGGATATGTGTCACACGGTTCCAGTCATATTTGTACTCACTGCGGCCATCCTCCAGGGCGCAGACCGTGAGGTTCACCTGATTGCCCACATGCCGGTACATGGCATCCAGCAAATCCTGACTATAGGTGGCTATGCCACATGCCCGCGGCGGAAAAGAGGTGATGGTAAGTATCTCATTTCTGAACAGTCGGTAGTTCATGGTTGTAGGCTTTAAGTTCGGAGAGTAATTGTTGCAGACTCAGTCTGGCAACAGCGATTCGTGTATCGGTAGCCCCATAATAGATGAACAGGTCATCACCTTGCAGGACGGTGCCTGTAGGAAAGATGACATTGTTGACATACCCCTTTTTCTCCCAGCGGAACTGAGGGGACAAGAGCGGTTCATGCAACCTGCCAATCACCTGCTGCGGGTTGTCCTTGTCGAGCAGCACGGCAGCAGCATGGTACACCAGCCCTTCCGGCATGGATTGGGCAGCATGGTAGATAAGCACCCAACCATCGTCCGTTTCAATGGGTGGTGCACCGGCACCGATGTGGCTCGACTCATAGGGCAGCTCCGGATCCAGCACAATGTAGTTGCTGAGGTTCATCAGGTATTGCTCCCAGAATTCAGGAGTCAGGTCGTCCAGACTGTTGAAGTACACGATTTGTATCCCGGGATGTAATCGGTGCAGCATGGCATACTTGCCATTGATCTTCCGGGGGAAGAACACTACGTTCTTATCCCATACCAACAGTTTCTTTGCCAGTTCGTCCTTGAGGCCATGCTCCAGAAACATCCTGTAATGGTACAGGTACTTGTCTATCAGGTTTTCGCAGCATTCCAACAGCCGCTTAAAGGTTTCATAGGTGATCTGTGGTACAATAACGCCCCGCTTCTCGAACTTGCGCAAGTCTGAGGAAACAGCCAGCGCACCGAGCGCATTCATGCCATCATAGGCGGTGTAGGTCAGCAGAAACTGATCTGCAACGCGGACAATCCGGGGGTCTTCAATTCCATGTTGCTCATAGTCGAACTCCGGTATCAATATAGGCTTGGGGTATCGCACTACCACATTGATGGGATGATCCAACATAGCATACCCGATGGACGAGTAATTGCCCTTCCGCACCGCCCTGTAGAACACATGGATGTTTTGGTCATGCGCAATCACTGCAGGATTGAACACACCCTCATTCTCAAAACCCCTGTGTGATTTTTCGAGAATTACACCCACTTTGAATACATCGATCATTGCTGGTGTGGTTAAAAGCCGACCGGCAGGCTGCCGGCCGGCTTGTCTCCGGTTTTGGTATTAGTGGAAGTAGTGCGGGCGGAGATCAGGTTATAGGTATATGTTTTGTCTTTTCCTTTTCAGCAGCTGCCGATTTTGGCAGTGATACGGTAAGAATGCCATTGTCATAGGTGGCCGAAATCTTCTTCTCATCAACCCATTCGGGAAGGTGGAAGCTGCGGCTGAAACTGCTGTAGTTGTATTCCCGGCGGGTATAGTTGTCTTCCTCGGCCTTGGATTCACGCTCTTTCTCATAGCTGATGGTGAGCAGGTGATTGTCCATTTCAATCTCGAAGTCATCTTTCTTCATGCCGGGAGCAGCCAACTCCAGCTGATACTTGTCCTTCTCTTCCTTGATGTTTACCATGGGTAGCTGCGACATGGTGGTGAACCCGGGGAAGTCTA
>CAYYHM010000031.1:23307-24760 GCA_964471795.1 uncultured Chitinophagales bacterium
TCCTTGATGTTTACCATGGGTAGCTGCGACATGGTGGTGAACCCGGGGAAGTCTATGTCGAACAACCGATCCAAGTCAAAGAAGTCGGGGAAAAATGAGCGGGCAAGTGAAGGTGTAGAAGGCCTCCTGCGTTTTACTAATGTTGTCATAAATCAATGTTTTAATGGTGTAACAGATTGACTATTGCCGAAGGTAGATTGAACACTAATTGACAGATATGATTCATATCATATGGAAAGGCTGCGGTTCATCATCACGCAGGTAATAGATCAGCCGGTATTTTCGAACCGAACCAACTCGATAATTATGAACCAGTTAATCAACCTCAGAGACCTGTTGGAGGAACAGATTCTAGACATGTACGCCTCCAAAAAGCTGCAGGCGCAACAGTTGCCCAGATTGCAGCAACAACTTACCAGTCCGGACCTGCGTACTGCCGTGAAAGACTACATCACCAACACCGAAACGCAGCTCGATCGGCTGGAAAGGATCTTCAGTCAGTTGCACATTGCCCCCATCTCCTCCTCACATACCTGTATGTCCAATTTAATCGGAGAAGCGAAACAATGCCTGCAGCGCTGTGAGGATGACGAGATCGCCGATGCTGCCATGATCAATGCCATT
Source organism: uncultured Chitinophagales bacterium (assembly GCA_964471795.1). Classification (GTDB taxonomy): domain Bacteria; phylum Bacteroidota; class Bacteroidia; order Chitinophagales; family S012-47; genus CAJXXO01. Next base: position 23,932 of record CAYYHM010000031.1, read on the forward strand.
CAGCACATCATCCACCACGATATCGCCGGTTATGGCAGTGCCTGTGCATTTGCCCGCACCCTTAGCCAATATCCTGTGGCTACCTTGATGCACTACAGTCTGGAAGAAGACAAACAGATGGATGTCCGGCTGTCTCAGTTGGCCGAGCAACACATCAATCAAGATGCGAAAGCACCTGTTGTATAGATTGAAGCTGAATTTTGCCCGGTGGGACACTGCGCCTGCCGGGTTTTTTACACCCTACATGTAGCGACATGGAAACCGTACATATTCCTGTAGAACAGATGTATCTGACAGGCGAACTCACCGTCCCAGACAACAGCACCGCGCTCATCATCTTTGTGCATGGCAGTGGCAGCAGTCATGCCAGCCCACGCAACCAACTGGTGGCAGGTCGACTTCAACAGGCGGGATTTGCTACCTTGTTGTTCGATCTGCTGGCACCCCACGAGGCAGATGATTTGAAGAAACGGTTTGACATCCCCCTGCTTACCCAACGACTGATTACGGTTACCAACTGGGTACTCAAAGAGCCATCGGTGCGCCAGTTGCCCATCGGCTATTTTGGCGCCAGCACCGGTGCTGCTGCTGCATTGCAGTCTGCGGTAGCGTTGCCCCAATACATCCAAGCCATCGTATCACGCGGTGGACGGCCGGATATGGCGGGTAAGGTGCTGCCACTGGTGAAAGCGCCCGTGTTGCTGTTGGTAGGCAGCCACGATTTGGAGGTAGCAGAGTTGAACAGGGTAGCGCTGGAAGAAATGGTCTGCACCAAGGAGCTAACACTCATTCCCGGGGCTACCCACTTGTTTGAAGAGCCCGGCACCCT
>CAYYHM010000032.1:0-18573 GCA_964471795.1 uncultured Chitinophagales bacterium
CCGCAATCCATTTTCCTTCATCATTCGACGTGCTTCGCCTTTGGAGGAGAATACCTGACTGTGGTCAGCCACCAGATCCAGGATGGGAATACCGGCACTCAAGGCATCCTTGCTGACCGTAAATTGAGGCACACCCTCGAAGATATCCATCAAAGAGGTGCCAGTCAATGACAGCAAATCATCGCGGGTAGACTTGCCAAACAGGATCTGTGATGCTTTGATGGCAGCCTGCAGCGCATCTTCATTGTGTACCATTCTGGTAACATAGCTTGCGAGTTCTTGCTGTAGCATCCGCTGGTGTGGAGCCTCCCGGTGTCTGGCTATCAGGTCCTCGATGAATTCCCATGTATGGAAGGTAAATATCTTGATGAAGTTCTCCGCATCTACGTCAGTAGTGTTGAGCCAGAACTGGTAGAATTTGTAGGGTGAGGTCATGTCTGCACCTATGTATACGTTTCCCTGTTCTGTTTTGCCGAATTTCGTTCCATCGGCCTTGGTGATAAGCGGGGTAGTAACAGCATAGGCTTCAGCCCCTGCTTTTCTGCGGATCAGTTCCACGCCACTTGTCAGGTTGCCCCATTGGTCGCTGCCACCCATTTGCAGGGTGCAGCCAAGGGTTTGCTGCAGGTGATAGAAGTCGTAGGCCTGTAACAGCTGGTAACTGAACTCTGTAAATGAGATGCCCGATTCCAGTCGGTTCTTTACACTATCCTTGGCCATCATATAGCTGATGGTCAGGTGTTTTCCGACATCGCGCAGGAAGTGTAGAACATTCATCCCCTTAAACCAGTCATAGTTGTTTACAACGATAGCCGGATTTGTCTTGCTGTCGAAGTCAAGGAACTTCTCTAGCTGCTGCCGTACCATATCCTGGTTGTGGCGAAGTTGTGCCTCGTCGAGTAAGTTTCGCTCCGCACTTTTTCCGCTTGGGTCGCCAATCATACCGGTGGCGCCACCTACTACAGCTATTGGCGTGTGGCCAGCCCGTTGAAAGTGCATCAAGGTGATGATTTGCACCAGATTGCCAATGCCCAGCGATGCCGCCGTGGGATCGAATCCGATATATCCCTTCGACTTGTGATTGCGCAGGTACTCATCCGTGCCCGGAATCATATCATAAAACAAACCTCTCCACTTCAGTTCGGCAATAAAATCCATGACTTCACAGAATTTTGGACAAAGATAACCGCCTCCGTGTACCTGCAAGTAGCAGATGCTGTAAATTGTGGTATGAACTTCCTGGCACATCATAAAACCATGCACCGAAGTGACGACCCGTCTTACTGTGCAGGCAAGATCTTGCCAGACTTGTTACGTGGGTTCAATCCGGCATGGCGACTCACACACGAAGATGTTTCCGGCTTGCCTGCAGCCGACTCAGTAACGCTAGGAATTTCAATACACCTGCACACAGATCAACACTTTCACAACAGTGAGTACTTTACAAACGTTGTGCATAGGAATGCCGCCTTATTTCGCCAGGTAGAGTGGCCGGCTTCCTTCCGGCATGGGTGGTTCTTTGCCCACGTCGTGTCGGAGATGCTACTCGACCGGTTATTGCTGAAACACGAAAAATGGCTGGCAGATGACTTTTATACGCAACTTTCAAGCCTGAAAATGGCAACTTTACAACCGCTTTTTCGGTATAAGGGATGGAATACTGCCATGAACGGATTTTGGAACTATTTGCAACGCTTCGTGCAATCACGCTATCTCTTTACTTATGAGGATGATAGCCATATGCTGTATGCATTGAATCGGGTGGGCAACCGGGTGGGACTGTCCTTGTTCGGTGAACCATACAGAACATCACTTGTGCACATGTTGCCGCAGATGGAACAGATTGTTGCAGAGGGTCATTCCGTTATCTTTGAAACCATTGAAAATCAGCTTTCTTCATGAAGCGATATGCACTGTTTACGGTTATTTTGATTATGGCTGCTACCCAGGTGATGGGTCAGGCAAGGAAATATAGTAACGAGTTTCTGGCTATAGGTGTAAGTGCCCGTGCCCTAGGTATGGGTAATGCCACGGTAGCCACGGTAAGTGATGTTACAGCTGGCTACTGGAATCCTGCAGGCCTTACCTCGGTTGATGCTGATTTGCAGGTCGGCCTCATGCATGCCGAGTATTTTGCAGGTATTGCCAAGTACGATTATGGCGCCGTGGCCTTGCCATCCAAAGACAAGAAGCGAACGCTGGGGGTGAGTTTGATTCGCTTCGCTGTTGACGATATCCCCAACACCTTGTTCCTGATTGAGCCGGATGGAACCATCAACTACGATAATGTTACGGCATTTTCCGTAGCCGACTATGCCTTGCTACTTTCCTATGCACAACCGATTCGCTGGAACAATCTGCAGGTAGGTGGTAACCTGAAGATCATCCACAGAACGGCTGGTGCCTTTGCCAGAGCATGGGGCTTTGGCTTGGATCTGGGCGCACAATGGAGTAAAGGCGACTGGCGATTGGGAATTACAGCCAGAGACATCACTACCACGTTCAATGCCTGGAGTTTCAGTTTCACCGAAGAGGAGGAAGCGGTATTTGCGCTGACCAACAACATTATCCCGGAAAACAGCTATGAACTCACCATGCCCCGACTGATTGCAGGGGGAGCGTGGGTTAAACAGCTCAATGAAAAAATAGGACTCACCACAGCCCTGGACCTCGAGTTGACCACCGATGGGAAACGAAATGTGCTGATCCGTGCCAATCCTGTAAGCATAGATCCAAGGCTTGGCGTAGAATTCAACTACATGCAATTCTTATTCCTCCGTGCCGGTATCGGGAATGTTCAGCGTAGTCTTTCAGACATAAACAGTGACATCATTACCACATTTCAACCCAACTTGGGTGTGGGGATAAAAATCAAGAACCTATTGATCGATTATGCGTATACAGATATCGGGAATCAATCGCAGGCATTGTACTCCCATGTGTTTTCTTTGCGTCTGGATGTGAACAAGCGTCAATAAGGTGATGAGCATGAACCGACTGTTATCTGTTATTTATGTGCTGGTTTTTCTGCCGTTGGGTGTATTGGGCCAACCGTACGGTAATGAGTGGATTGACTTCCGGAATGCAAATCCTTACCTGAAGATCAAGATAACCTCTGAGGGACTGTATCGGATAGATTACAGCACATTGAACAACACCTTGGCCGCGAAAGGATACAGTATCGGGTCTATTGATCCTCGGGATTTCCAGCTTTTCGGCAGGGGCGAGCAATTACCTATCTACATAGAGGGCGAAAGTGATGGGGCTTTTGATCAAAGCGACTTCATTGAGTTCCATGCTACCGGAAATGATGGATGGCTCGACACCAGATTGTATGATAGCCCGGGAGATCAGCCCAACAAGTACTATAGTAATTTCAATGACACGGCAGTGTACTTCCTCACTTGGAACACGGAGCCCGGAGCACAGCACCTTAGACTGCAATCTGTATCCAACAACATCAGCAATCCACCTGCTGCCGAGCAGTACTTTATGCACAGATTAAGCTATGTGCTCAAGAATGCCTGGCATGCCGGTGAGTCGAAGCCGGTAAACGGCGTTTTTCTATATGACTCGCGATTCAGAAGAGGCGAAGGATATATGGGGTCGGCATTCAATAAAACCAGCCAATCCCACAACATAGTTGTCGACAAGGTATATACCGGTGCGGGTGTGCCGCAAGCCACCATACGATCCAACATAGTTAGTGTTTTCCAGAACCAACACCGGATCCGGTTTCAACTCAACGGATCCCTGTTGATGGATAGCGTGTTCAGTGGTGAGCAGGTAAACCTGTTTACGACGACAGTGCCTGCATCCAGCTTCAACAACAACGGCACGGCAGATGAGTTTCGGTATGAAGCTTTGGGAACCGGATCGTCAGATAGGAATCACGTCGGATACATAGAGGTGGACTACCCACGCAGGTTCGACTTCAACAATGCATCAGCGTTCAAATTCGAGCTGACGGGCGCTATAGGAAGCTCGAAATATCTGGAGATCAGCAATTTCGATGCACAAGGTCAGGCGCCTATACTGATCGATGTCGCTAACAGGCAGCGCATTGTAGGTACGTTGCAGGGCGGGTTGGTTAAATTCAGGGTCAACCTGTTTCAGCAACCCAAGGCCAACATCTTCCTGACTGCAGTGCCGCAGATAAGGCAGATAACCGCTATGCAGATAATCAATTTTGTTGATTACAGCCAGGTGCTGAATCAAGGTGATTATCTGATTGTAACCAATAAAGTGCTGCGTGACGATGGACAGGGAAACGACTGGATCAATCAATACAGGCAATACCGTTCTTCCGCTCCCGGCGGTGGCCACAAAGTAGTGGTTGCCGAGGTAGACCAATTGTATGATCAGTTTGCCTATGGCATCTCCAAGCATCCATTTGGGATGAAGCAATTCATTACCTACGCGATGGATTCCTTTGCCACAGCGCCAGTACATGTCTTTCTTATCGGTAAGTCACTGGAATATGGACTTACCAGAAGCAATGCCGGTAATTACAACAGCAATATAGTACCCACCTTTGGTCATCCCGGTTCCGACATGTTGCTGTCCACCGTAGGCAATGACCTGACCCCTCGGGTATCCATCGGACGACTCTCCGCCAGAAATGGCGGACAGGTAAAGATATACCTGGATAAGGTAATCGCTCTGGAGGCCAATCAACGGAACTCAGCCCCAACGATTGCGCAAAAGAGCTGGATGAAGCAGGTGTTGCATCTGGCAGGTGGTAACAATGTGTTTGAGCAGGACCTGTTTAACATGTACCTGCGGGGCTATGAAAAAATCGTCGAGGATGCCACTTTTGGGGGGGAAGTGGTGGCTTATCAAAAGACCAGTGCTGACCCCATACAAACAGTACAAAGCGAGTTCCTGGACTCCATCATCAGCAATGGTGTGTCCTTAATCACCTTCTTTGGACACAGCTCCACCAACTCTTTCGATGTCAACCTAGACAATCCCAACAACTATGACAATTTTGGAAAGTACCCATTGATTGTCTCGAATGGTTGTTTTTCGGGGCAGATTCATTCTACTGGATCCGGCGTCAGTGAAGATTTCATATTTGCGAAGGATAAGGGTGCCATAGCATTCATTGCCAGCGTCAGCTATGGTGAGCCCTGGAGTTTGAATACGTTTACCCGCAAGTTCTACGAGAATATTGCTGATTTTCACTACCACCAGGACATTGGTCGTTCTATGATGCATACCATGCGGTATATAGACGACACCATTCAAGCCAATGATTTCCTCGTGTTGCTTACGCAGCAAAACAGTCTACATGGAGACCCGGCGGTACAGTTGAACACGCATGACAACCCGGACTATACTATTACGCCGGCTCAGTTGTCATTTGATCCGCCACAGATCTCGGTGAACCTCGACTCCTTTACCCTGAAGGTTGTTACCTACAACATAGGCTATGCCATCGATACCACTATCACGATAGAGGTTGTTCGGAACTTGCCGAACGGGGACAAGGAAACGGTATCCAAGGAGGTAGCTGCACCCATGTATATCGATACCATCCTGTTTACTTTCCCAACTGATTACTTGCGTGGGGTAGGGGTAAACTCATTCGATGTATGGGTGGAAAGTGGCAACATCATTGATGAGATCAGTGAGTCCAATCAGCGAGCCAGCATTTCTACCTTGCTCACCTCGAATGCTGCTTTTCCGGTGTATCCATTGGCTTTCGGAATTGAAGGCGAGTTGCCGATAACACTTCGTGCCAATACTTCGGACGCTACGGAACAACGGGGTGCGTATATGCTGGAAGTTGATACCTCAGCCGCCTTCAGTAGTCCGTTGAAGATTTCCCAGCAAATAGAGCAATCGGGCGGTGTTATTGAATGGACGCCCTCCCCATCCTGGTGGCTTGATAGCACCGAATACTTCTGGCGAATAGCCGCTGCACCGGCGCCAACTGATACGCCGGTTTGGAATATGAGCTCATTCCTAGTAGAGTTGGGCAGTTCGCCCGGCTGGAATCAGTCGCATCCCGATCAGTTGTTATCCAACGACCTGATAGGTATGAGCCTGAACCGGCAGCGGCTGGAGTTCAAAGATGAATTGTTCGAGTTTCAGCTGACCAATGGTAAGTTTCCAACCTACATAGAGGATCAGACAGCGAAGGTGATTTTCAATGGTGTTAAAATTCAAGCCTGGAGCTGTGTAAACGAAGGTCGATTGGTGATTACCGTATTTGATGAGCGGAAGGGAGATATTTGGAAAACCCGAGATTTTCAGGCTCAGAACTATTTTGGAGCTGATCTGTGCACATTTGACAACCAAAGCACTTCTTTCCAGTTTAAAACTAACACTGCTGCTCAGCGGAAGGAGATCATAGATTTTCTGCAATTTCTTCCAGATAGTCTTCATGTCATTATCATGAGCTTCCAAACCCCTCCGTACAAGAGTTTCAAGGCAGACTCTTTATTGTACGGAAGCAGTATTTGGCACGAAATCCGAGATTTGGGTGGAGAAGAGTTGTTTTACCTTGACACTCTTGCCTACAGTCCACCTTTCATATTCTATAGTCAGGTTGGATCATTAGACAATCATTTTTCCATCATTGGCAACAGCAATACAGCGCTTGTTGATACGATAATTATTATTTCGGGGAGTATTGGCGAAGGGGTTATGTCCAGCCCCTTTATCGGGCCGGGCCGTGATTGGGAGGTTGCTCGCTGGAAGATGGATGCACAATTCGATCCGGCAGGTACTGATGAGTCCAAACTGGATATCTACTCCATCAACAGCAATGGCACAGCAGTTCGGTCAATCCGTAACCTGAGATTACCGGATACCTCGTTGTCTGCTTTGCAAACCAATATGCTGCGCCTGGAGCTGAATGTGTTGGACACGCTGGATCGGTCAGCCCCCCAATTGGATTACTGGCGGGTTACCTATCAGCCCTATGGTGATGTGAGCGTAAACCCGGCCATCCACTATGTGCTCAGCAACGACACACTACTGGAGGGTGAAGTATTGAAGGTGGAGGTAGCCCTCCAGAATGTAACCAGGTATGATATGGACAGCATGAAAGTGCATGTATACCTGATAGGCTCCAACAATCAGCCGATAGACATCTATAATCGACGGTTCAGACCAATGCCGGGCGAAGATACCCTCCTTGTTACAGCTACCTGGTCGTCGGTAGGGCACTCCGGAAACTACATGCTGGTAGTGGAGGCCAATGCTGACGAAGACCAGATGGAGCAGAACCGTTACAACAACTTCCTGTATCAACCGATTCTGGTGAACAGTGATAACCGAAATCCATTGCTCGATGTAACCTTTGATGGGCGACCGATCATGGATGGTGATATCGTTTCCGCCAAGCCGGAAATTGTGGTGCAGCTGAAGGATGAAAACCCCTATCTGGCTTTGAATGACACCAGCGTCATGGAAGTGTGGCTCACCTATCCCAGTGGTTTCAAGGAGCGTATTCCCTACAGCGATCCAAGGGTGGAGTTCATTCCTGCTGATTCAACGGATTTGACCAAACAAAATGCGGCTTCTCTCATCCTTCGACCTGAGTTCAGGCAAGATGGACAGCATGAATTGATGGTAAAGAGCCGTGACCGCTCGGGCAACGCTGCAGGCAAGCTGGATTATCAGATCTCCTTTGAGGTGATCACCAGGGACATGATCTCCAATGTACTGAACTATCCCAACCCGTTTACCAGCAGAACACAGTTCGTATTCACCCTTACCGGATCACAGGTGCCTGATTACCTAAAGATTCAGATCATGACCATCAGTGGTACAGTAGTACGGGAGATCACCAAAGAGCAACTGGGCGAATTGTACATTGGTGTCAACCGATCTGACTACTGGTGGGACGGTACGGATGAATTCGGTGATCCGCTGGCTAATGGATTGTATCTCTACCGGGTAATTGCCTCCAATGGCGGAGAAAACGTAGATCAGTTTAGCCTCAGGTCGATAGATCGTTACTTCAGCAGTGGTATAGGCAAGATGTATCTGGCCCGATAACACGCAGAATGCGGTTGTTTCCCTAACTTCGGGTGCGAAGCAGGGTATGCCATGAAGAACTTCCAAGTAGCCTCCCTCATACAATGGGCCACCGTGTTGGTATGGGCTTTATTGCTGATACCGGCCTATCTGTTATACAGTCCTTATTACCTTGATAGTCTGCAAGTACTTACCGGTGGTGGTACTCTGCTGGCACTGTCAGCAGCGACCGGCTTGGTGGCTATCGCATTGCAGGGAAAGGGGAACCAGTGGTTACCCTATTCAAGCCGTCCGTGGAAGGGCTGGATGTTATACCTGAGTGTTTTTGTGGTGCAGGTTACCTTATTTGGTTGGTATCTAAACCACTATGAGCCACTCGATACCGCTGGAGGCAATGCCTATGCCGTGGTACATATGGCGGCACAAACCTTGCTGCAGCATGGGTTTTTGTTTCTGACTGTGCTGCTGGCATGGATGACCGGCAACTGGGTGGGGCGAATTGTCTTTCGGGAGTCACCTACGTGGGCATTGTCGGTAGCACTTGGCTGGAGTGTGCAAATTCCGACACTCCTGATACTGGCTGCGTCTGGGTGGTTCATCGGATGGTTACCATGGTTGGTGGTACTCTTGTTGGCGATACCCGGATATCGGACTTTGCTTCCATCCCTTCGACAGGTAGTGTGGCAATCACAGCAATCCTTTACCATGTCGGTATGGGGTTGGCCTTTATTGTTACTACTAATCATTTTCGTTGCAGCCAATCTCACCGGCATCAACAGGCCAGTTCCTGTAGGCTTTGATGCCATCAACTTTTACATGAATATTCCTCATCTGTTGGCTACGGATGGGCAAATGGTAGCAGGTGGTCAGCCGTATGGCTGGTCGCTGATTATGGCACTGGGATTTGCCGGGTTCAACAGCACTGCCATGGCACTGAGCCTGTCCGTTTTACCCGGGATCTTATCGGTTTTTGTAACCTACCGAATAGCAAGGCGTTATTTGCCCATAGCTTACAGCCTGTTGGCGGCAGTACTGGTGTACACCCTGCCTGTGATCACGTGGCAATCAACACAAGAAGCAAAGGTGGATTTGGCCTTGTTGTTTTTTCTGCTGGTTACAGTAGATGTGTTGCTATCCGATAATAACCGCAGGGCTTCCCTATGGATAGCGGCAGGCTGGCTACTGGGAACCGCTCTATCCATCAAGTTCACAGCCTTGTTTGTGGCATTGGGAGCAGTGGTCTATGTTGGATATGTTACGGCAGGCGCCAGTGGTCTGTTGCTGATGGCAGGAACAGCTTTATCCGGAATCTTCCTGCTGGGGATATACCGATTTGCACCTATCGGATTACAATTGTCGGGTAGCTTGTGGGTAGGTGGATTGCTGCTGATCGCTGGCATAGCCGGGAGCATCATTTTCAGGAAGAAATCGAGTGGGGATTGGCGTGGTCTGGCAATTGGACTCACCTGCTTGGCAGGCGTTGCGATGCTTGCTTTTTCACCGTGGATGATCAAGAATGCTGTCGAGTCCGGCACTTTTTCGCTGAAGACAATGCTAACCGGACAGCCCTTGTATCCTGAAATCCCCTCATTGGAAAAGATGACGCCCGATGACCCACTGTCATTGCAGATCTGGATGGCCGGTCACCCGGCCCTGGCGCAGCGTGATGGCATGCCTTCAGACCTGTCGGAGGGTAAGCGCCTCTCTACCGACATGTACGAGGAGGTAGCCCGGTACATGGGGTACGAGCCTGTACTTGCCAGATACCTTACCTTACCATACGATATATCAATGCGCAGAAATGTGGCCAACTATGCCGTGGATATCGGCTTTTGGTTGCTGCTCTTGTTGCCATTGCTTCTCATTGGCGGAAAGGCATCTTCATGGCCCTGGACATTGGGTGGCAGTTTGCTTGGATTCCTGTGGTTGTCGGTAAGTGTGTATGGCGCCGGGGTGTGGACGGTTGAGCCGGTGTGGCCGGAGATCACAAAGCCCTTGCATGACTTCTTGTTTACTGTAGGGTCAGGATTTCAGTGGTTATGGGTGGCAGCGTGGGCGGCAAAACCTGCAGTCGCCTTCCCGGTAATGGCTGTACTGGTAGCGGTAGTGGCAGTTGTATCTTACCGGCAGGGAAGCATACGGAAGGCCCTGCCTATCTGGCTTTTTACCGGCATGTGTGGAATCGCCTGGTGGTGGCTGGGCAGTGGTATCCCTTGGTATGGATTGATCGGTTTTGCGCTGGGTGCAGTTGCCCTGCTAACCATTGTGAAAGGTATACAGGAAGAGAATCGTTGGTTGTCGGTACTGTTATTGGGGCTACTGGGCATCTGGTTGATGATGACCGTCGTTCAACGCCTGCAATCACCCGATCCGCTGAACAAGGGCAATCAGGCCTTGTATTCATCGGTGTTTGCCCAATATTTGGGTGGTCAACTGTCTGCCAATGAGGTGGAAGGAAAAATGACCCAACAATGGGCACCCACACTGGCGGTTATCAATGCAGAGCCAACGGGCAAAATACTGCGGTTCGGGACGTTCATCAATTATTACATAGCCCACAACAACAAGCGGGTAATCCTGGACAATCAATTGAACAACTTTGCCTACCTGTACGACTTTGTTGATGGTGATCCGGAACGATTGTACGATCTGCTGGAATCTTTGGACATCCGGTATATAGTGATGTCACTGAAGGTAGGCGATGATACGGATGAGCAATTGTTGGCACAGAAGGCGCAACAGATGATGGGCTTCATCAGATATCACTTTGAAAAAGTGCAGCCGGGTATTCGTTTGATCCACACAGACCAAAATCCAGCCATGGGGCAAGAGGGTACGTATGCGTCCTACGAGTTACTATTCTACGAATGAGTAAGCATCTGCCATATGACAGCATTCTGGTTGTAATCCCTGCCTATCGGGAAGAAAAGCGTATTGCACATGTGGTAAAGCGCGTAAAGGATAGGGGCTATACCCATGTGTTGGTGGTAGACGATGGTTCTCCTGATTTGACAGCAATGGTGGCTACGCAGGCAGGCGCCACGGTAGTGAGTCATCCAATCAACCGCGGACCGGGTGCGGCTACGGAGACGGGCCTTTCATATGCCAGAATGCATCATTTCCCTTATGTGGCTACCATGGATGGCGATGAGCAGCACGTGGCTGAAGACCTTGATGCATTGTTGAAGCCTGTCATTGAGCAGGAAGCAGATCTGGTAATTGGAAACCGCTTTCTGAAAGGCACCAATTACATCCCACGAGAAAGGGTGTTTTATAATGGGGTAGCCAATCTGTTTACAGCCATCTTTGCCCGTAAATGGGTAAGTGATACCCAAAGCGGTATGAAGGCCTTCGGACCGGAAGCATTACGCCGTGTTCAGGTACACATGGACGGATACGAGTTCTGCAGTGAAATCATCATCAAGGCTGCCCGTACCGGACTCCGCATTGTGGAAGTACCTATCACAGTCCGCTACAGCAGAGCCTCCCTGCAGAAAGGGCAAGGATTCTTGACTGGAATAAAAACCTTGGGTAACTTGTTCCATCATTTGTTAACCCGTCATTGATCAAGCGTGGCAGTCTATCAGTACATTGTTCCCATTATTGCCCTGTTGTTCCTCCTCTACACGGTGGCACAACATGTAAAAGGCAGGAACACCGTTGCCGAGCTGCTGTTCTGGGTGGTTTTCTGGGGCTTCACGTCTTTGTTGGCATTGTTCCCGGATGCCATCACCGACCGGTTGGCCAAGTGGCTGGGTATCAAAAGCAACATCAACGCCATCCTGTTCCTTGGTCTTGGCATCTTGTTTTTCATACAATTCCGACTATTCTTCCTCATCAAGAAGCAGAACCATACCATCACGGAGTTGGCACGGAAAATCGCCTTGCAGGAAAAGGACAGCAACAGTAAGGTATGAGAATCCTGATGGTGGTTGAGCATTTCTATCCCTATGTGGGTGGGGCGGAGGAATTGTTTTGTAACCTGGCTGTTTCTTTGGTGGCGGAAGGCCACAAGGTGCAGGTGATCACCACACGGTTCGACTCCTCACTACCCACCACCGATGAGTATGAGGGGATTCAGATTCACAGAGTCGTTGCGCCCAATAGGTATCTGTTTACCGTAATGGCCATTCCGGCGGTTTGGCGCATGGCCTCAGGATTCCACCTGATTCATACAACCTCCTATAATGCTGCTTTGCCAGCCTATTTTGTTGCCCGATGGCGAAAAAAGCCGGTCATCATCACTTTCCATGAATTGTGGGGGAGCTTGTGGAAGCGACTTCCTGGACTGCAAGGATGGCAGCGATGGGGCTTTGCCCGCTATGAGCGCTGGGTAAGCAGATTTCGATACAACAAGATGGTAGCGGTGTCAGATTTTACGGCAAGGCGGCTGCAGGAAGAAGGAATCCCGTCAGAGCGTATTGTTCGGATCTATAATGGATTAGACTACCAAGTGCTTTCAGCTGTCCAACAGACAACGTATGATGCCCGAACATTGCTTTTCATCGGTCGATTGGGAGCGTCAAAAGGGTTGGATCTGCTGTTGCCTGCATTTGCCACTTTTGTGAGTAATCATCCCGAAGCGCATCTTAGGATGGTAGTGCCCAAGACTCCGGCAGGTGCTTATTACCAGCTGCTGGAGCGAATTCAGGAGTTGGATTTATCCAGTCATATTACTTTGTTGCATGCCCTGCGGAAGGCTGAGGTACTGCAGTTAATGGCCAACTCCGGGATGGTGGTGATTCCATCATACAGTGAAGGGTTTGGTTTTGTGGCCGCCGAAGCCACGGCTTTGGGTGTGCCTGTCATCTCCTCGCATCAGGGTGCACTGCCCGAAGTGGTAGGTGGTAAAGTGGTACGTATGAAGGCACAGACAGAGCCGGATCTGGTGCAGGCCATGGAGGCAGCCTGGGATGGTCGGTGGGAGCAGTATCCTGTGCGGCAGTTCCCGCTTGCGGATACAGTGGCTGCTTATAAAAAACTGTATCAGGAGTTGATACAATAAAAAAAGCCCCGCCGGTCAGGCAGGGCTTTCACTTATTGGTAAGGTCGATTAATTCAGGTTGATGTTCTTGCGGTCTGCTACCATCTTCTCTACTTCTGCCCACTGTGCAGCAGTAAGGAAGGGTTGCATGTCCTTCAGTGCCAGGCTGATGTACTGGCCACGCAACTGACGGATGGTGTTAGGATCTGTAGTATTGCCTTTGGCAATGGTATACTGGTCGAACCGCTGATCCAATACTTGCTCGGAAGATTGCTTCTGCTGCGGAGTAAGATTCAACGCATCAGCATAGTTGTTAAACTGCTGCTCCATAAAGGCTCTTTCATCAGCAGGCTGGCTTTGTCCGCTCTGGGCGATAGCGCTGAATGAGAAAAGGCAGATTACGGTTAGGATCGACAATATTTGCTTCATGATGGTGAGTTTATCTGTTTGGTAGTCTTTTGGCTTAAAGCCGCTTGATTTCAAGCAAATTTATGCATTTTACAGTAATTACAAAATGTAATGATGTATTCCATGTGGATATGTGCGAATATCAGCGAAATGTGAGCCTGTAGCGGAGGATGCCGACAGCCAATGGCATGCGTTGGAAATCCTATTTTTGCTCTCCATGTTATTCAATTCTACGGAATACCTGATTTTTCTTCCGGCAATCGTATTGCTGTTTTTCCTTACGCCTCACCGGGCACGGTGGACGGTGTTGTTGGCGGCCAGCTATTTCTTTTATACGTATTGGCGGCCTGAGTATGCGCTGTTGCTGCTGTTCTCCACGTTTGTTGATTACTGGGCAGCCATTCGTCTCCACAATAGTACCACCAAGCAGAAAAGGAATTTATACCTCATCATTAGCCTCACGGCCAATCTGGGCTTACTGTTCCTGTTCAAGTATTTCACCTTCTTCAACACCTTTCTACGCGATACCTTTTCGGTGTTTGACTTTGCTGTCAGTACGCCACACCTTGATTTATTGTTACCGGTAGGTATATCCTTCTACACTTTTCAGACCCTAAGCTATACCATCGATATCTACCGCAAGAAGAGAGCTCCGGAGATGCACTTCGGGATTTTTGCGCTGTATGTATCCTTCTTTCCGCAATTGGTTGCCGGGCCAATAGAGCGGTCTACAACACTGCTTCCACAGTTCCACGAACGACAGCAGTTTTCTGTCCAACGGTTCATCAGTGGAGGAAAGTTGGTAGTATGGGGCTTGTTCAAGAAGGTGGTATTGGCAGACACCTTTGGAATATATGTAGGCCACGTGTACAATCATCCGGATACATATGGTGGTATCATACTGGTGATGGCTACCATAGGATTCGGGTTTCAGCTGTACCTGGATTTCTCTGCCTACACTGATATGGCCATCGGCTCGGCACGCATGTTGGGATTCGACCTGATGAGCAACTTCAACCGGCCATTGATGGCGCGCACCATTCGTGAGTTCTGGAGCCGTTGGCACATCTCACTCACCACATGGCTATTCGATTACCTATACCGACCATTGGCCAGATTACGCTGGTTTCCCTGGCAGGTTAACATTCTGATCCTATTCCTTGCCATTGGCATTTGGCATGGTGCGGGCTGGAATTTCGTGTGGTTCGGGCTGTATGCCGGTGTCATCTATCTGCTATCCTATTACACGCTGGATATCATGGCGGAAACCATCAGCGGTGCCGGCACAAAGGCAAAGCTGCTAGGACAGGTCGGTTGGTTGATGACTATGGTGTTGATGGGTTTTGGGGCTGTCTTATTCCGGGCACCGGATTTCAATGCGGCAATCGACTTCTATACACAATTAGGAACCGGTCCTTTCTGGTCACTCGCAGGATTGAAAGTAGCTACCATCGATAAGGTGATTCTACTGACGGCATTTCCCGTATTCCTGCTGGTACAGCGGCAGCCCTTGTTCGACGCCAGACATCCACTTGATAGCCTGAGGTCTGTGTGGCTGCGCTGGATCATCTATTACTTCTTACTTTTCAGTCTGCTCTTCTTTGGCCAGCGTGGACCGGAGGAATTTATCTATTTTCAATTCTGATGACAGTATTTGGTGGACATTGGGCAGTGATTCTGGGTGCCTCCAGTGGCATGGGCAGAGCGTCGGCTGCGAAGCTGGCTGCTGAAGGGTATGGCCTGCTGCTGGTACACCGAGACCGGAAAAGCGTGGCTAGGGAACTGGAATCGTTCTGGGAATCGCTGCGGTTACAGCATGTTCCAGTGCACGTATGGAATGCGAATGCGTTGGATGTAGATACGCAGCAGCAGATGGTTGCAGAGATAAAGGAGGTTACAGGAAACCACCGGATACATCTCCTGTTGCATAGTATTGCGTCCGGTAATGTGAAGCCGATTTGGGCATCAGATGGTGGCGATATCCTGAGTGATGACGACTTTACCCAGACCATTCATAGCATGGGTACGAGTCTGTTGCAGTGGACTAGATTGCTGCTGCAGCAGCATTTGTGGGCAGAAAAGGGCAGGATTATTGGACTGAGTAGCGAAGGAAGCCATATGGCAGGTGCCAACTATGCTGCTGTAGGCGCAGCCAAAGCGGTGTTGGAAACCCTCTGCCGGTATATGGCACGAGAACTTGCCCCTGCCGGACTGCGCACCAACATAATCAATGCCGGTATAACCGATACAGCGGCACTCCGCGGCATACCGGGGAGTGAGGCTATACTGGAACGGGCCCTGCAGCGGAATCCCTTGGGCAGACTAACGACACCGGCCGATGTAGCCAACGTGGTGTACCTGCTTTGCCGGCCCGAAGCAGATTGGATTAATGGAGCTACCATCCGGGTGGATGGCGGCGAACAAATCATAGGATGGTGAACAATCAGCAAGCATATCTCGACAAATTGCTGGCGGCAGTGCCGCAGCAGGCACCTTTCAGGTTCATCGATCGCCTTTTGTTCATCTCCGATCAGGAGGCTCAGGGGGAATATACCTTTCGGGAGGATCTGGATTTCTACAATGGACATTTTCCCGGCAATCCAATAACGCCGGGTGTGATCCTGATTGAGAGCCTCACACAAATGGGTGTATTGCCACTCGGCCTGCACCACCACTGGAAGAAGAACGACACCGTGCCAGGCACTTTGGTGCTTACCAATACAGACGTTGAATTTCTGAAGCCCGTACTACCGGGCACACGGGTGCAGGTCACCGGCAGACTGGAATATTTCCGGCGTCATGCCATTCGTTGTTTTGCCAGCATGGAAGACAGTTCCGGCAACACAGTAGCGCATGGACATATCAGTGCTCAAATGTTGACCCATGGTTAAACAACGGGTGGTTGTTACCGGCATGGGGATGGTAGGTCCCGGTGCCGGCAATCTGGCAGAATTCCGTCAGCAATTGAAGGCAGGCTCCTCCGGCATCGCCTTCAATCAGGAAATGGCTGACGCCGGTTTCGAGTGCATGATTGCCGGTAGGGCTACAGGAGATGTGGACCATACCGACCCGCTGATTCGCTACTTCGAGATACAAGATGCCAACGAGTATATCAGGATGGCCTGTAGGGCTGCACTGGAAGCCTGGCAAGATGCAGGGTTGCCAATCCCGGATCCGCAGCAGGATGAGGTAGATTACAATACGGGGGTCGTGATTGGGGGCATTATGCCGGGTCTGGAAATTGTGGCCAATAAGATTATGCCCATGGTGAATGCCCAAAAAACAAGGAAATTGGGTAGCCAGATCATCCACAATACCATGCCCAGTGGAGCAGCGGCTTTCATCAGCGGTATATTTGCGGCCGGAAACCATAGCATTTCCATGAATTCGGCCTGTAGCACCGGAGCCGACAATATCCTGTCTGGGTACTATTCCATAAGCACAGGCAGCGTACAACGTATGATCGTGGGTGCCAGTGATCCATTTTCAGTGTATGCGTTGGCAGGATTCGATGCCATGCGGGTGCTGAACAAGCTGAGCAACGACCGACCCGAACAAGGAAGCCGCCCCATGAGTGAGCAGGCACATGGATTTGTTCCCGGCAGTGGGGCAGGTGTCCTGATATTGGAGAACCTGGAAACTGCCCTGGAAAGAGGCGCTACTATCTATGCCGAAATCATCGGAGGTGCAGTGAACTGCGGCGCCATGCGGTGTGGGGGTAGCATGACATTCCCCAACAGGCATGCTGTAGTTCGGTGTTTGCGGCAAGCAATCGACACAGCAGGCATCCAACCGGAGGATATCGATTACATCAATGGCCACCTGTCCGGTACAGTAGCAGATAAACTGGAAGTAGCCAACTGGGTGGAAGCACTTGGACGGAAGGGCAAGGATTTTCCCTACATCAACTCTACCAAGAGCCTGATTGGTCACTGCCTGGGTGCTGCCGGTGCACTGGAATTCATCGCTACCGTGTTGCAAATGGAGTCAGGCTTTCTTCACCCTTCGCTGAATACAGAGGATTTACATCCGGAGATAGCGGCAATGATTCACCGGGATTGCGTGCCACTGCAAACAGTTGCTCCTCCCATCCGCGTTGCAGCCAAGGCTAGTTTTGGATTCGGTGATGTCAACAGCGCATTAATCATAAAAAAGTGGGAAGGATAATGCTGCTTATCACACTTGGATATTACCTTTGGCGAAACACATTTACTGATGACCCAATTGGAAATCAATGACAAGGTGATTACTATACTGAAGAAATACACTCGTATCGAATCAGTATGGGATTCTGCCAATGGTGACAGCAAGATTCTGGAAGATTTGAAGATCAACTCTGCTCGTTTGGTAGATATCATGCTCGACCTGGAAGATACCTTTGATATTGAGATTGATGATGATACCATGGATAGCATCATAACCATTGATGACGCAGTAGCAGCCATCACACAAAAACTATCCTGATGCCTCAGCCGTTCATCGGCAATGACATCGTAGACCTGATCGATGAGGCTAACCGGCAATCTTTTCAGCGGCCAGGCTACATTGACAGATGTTGTTCAGCGGATGAAATAAATTGGCTTTCTCAACAGGCAGATGCATACACGGCATTCTGGTCCTTATGGGCGGCCAAGGAAGCCTCTTATAAAGTGGCTATAAAGGCAGGGATTCCCGCTTTTCGTAATCCTACTGCTATAGCGGTAACGCTGGAAAAGACGGCATTCATGGCACAAATACATACAATCACCTGCTATGGGTCAGTATCGATGCGGTCTGATTATGTACATGCAGTGGCGGCCAATTGCCATCCAATCCCTGAATTTCAACTTCATATCAGCCAACAGGCAGGGAACGATGGTTCTACACAGGCACAAGCTATCTTAATTGAGTTGGCTGCGCAACATGGGTTAGGTAATGAAGGTCAGCTAACCGTTGAAAAGAATCAGCAGGCAATTCCCCAACTTTGCAGTAATGGATTGCCACTACCGGTAGATGTCTCTATCAGTCATGATGGCAATTGGGTAGCGGTAGCTTGTATGCAATATGAACAATAAGCGACTCTTTATAAAGATCATTGTATTCCTGGGTGCACTGCTCGTGCTGCATGCAGGCTTTTACCTGCTGTTTTACAAGCTGCTGCCGGTGCAGCAAAACAAGCGATACAGGCTGGATACCACTTTCGGCAATCT
>CAYYHM010000032.1:18673-22251 GCA_964471795.1 uncultured Chitinophagales bacterium
GACCTGCAACAGGAACGGAATCAATACAAAGAGTACATGAAAGATAGTTGGGATCAGTACGATTCGGTTATGCGGGATACCATACTGCAATACATGCTAAGCCGTCATGAGCTCATAGATGCCCTGACTACAGAAACCGGCTTGCATTACGTGCAGAAATTGTCTGAACTGTCTACACAGTACCAGGTGCCACTGTTTGCCGTAAAGTGGCCCTTGACTCCGGTATATAGACAAGGCGTGGCAGAACTAGGTTTCATTGGCGACCGTGATGCAGATATCATTGACTCTATGTTGTCGACAGGACCCTATGTGCGCATCCTGGACTTTGAGACATTGTATGATGGGCAGGACTCGCTTTTCTTTGACCCGCATCACTTGAGCAAAAAGGGGAAAGCCGCTTTCAGCGTTTTGCTGCGTGACACACTGGGTGTTTTGCTTCATGAATTCTACCCTGAATAATCCTGCTATCTTTACCCGTATGCTATCCGGAATTGGGCAAGTTTGGCGTCACTATCGGTTTTTGCTGCACAAGCTGACCGTTACTTCGCTGACGTTGCCGTTCAAGAAATCTTTCCTCGGGGCAGCATGGTTGTTCATACAGCCGGTGATTGTGGTATTGGCCTGGGTGCTGCTGCACGGTGCCGGCCTGTTTGATCCGGGAGCTACCGGTGTGCCATATCCAGCATACGTACTGTTAAGTACCTCCATCTGGTCGCTGTTTACCGGCCTGTACCAACATACCAGTCAGATGTTGGTAGGCAATGCACAGGTGATTATGCAACATCAGTTTCCGCGAGAAGTCTTCATTCTGGAGAAGATGGCCGTTGCCTTGTTTCAGTTTCTTATCCCGTTTGCCTTGTCTGTGCTGGTGCTCCTCCTCTATGGGGTCGGTTTTACGTGGCATGTCATACTCTTTCCACTGGCAATCATTCCGCTGGTGCTTTTCGGATCGGCGCTGGGTATTCTCTTTGCCATGATCAAGGCCGTTACCAGCGACCTGACCAACTTCTTCGACAAGGCCATCAATCTGGTGATGTACATCACGCCGGTAGTATATGCCGCTGACATGGGTAGCCCGCTCCTGGCGAGCATCATCCGCTGGAATCCACTGACCTATCTGCTGGCGTTTCCGCGAGACTTGTTGGTGGGCGCCGGTTGGTTTGCGCCTGTTACCTTCTTGTGGGTTTCTGTTGCTTCTGCCCTGTTTTTTCTGGGTACTCTCTGGTATTTCCGCAAGGTACAGCCACTCATCATGGAACGTATGATTGCCTGATGGAACCGTTGATACATATCGCCCATCTGCAGAAGAAGTTCTGTAAAGACATGCGGTGGAGCATGTGGTATGGTATGCAGGATTTGCTGATGGCTGGTCAGCAACATACGGATCATCTTCGCAAACATGAGTTCTGGGCCTTGAACGACATCAACCTGGACGTCCAAAAAGGACAATCCATCGGGCTGGTGGGGCGCAATGGCTCCGGAAAAACCACCTTGATGCGACTCATTGCGGGTATCTTACCGCCTACATCTGGCGCATTGGTAGTTCAGGGTAAGGTAACGCCCATCTTTCGGCTGCGCAGTGGGATGCATCCCCACTATTCGGGAAGGGATTATGTGTACATACAGGCTGCCATGCACGGGCTAAGCCGCGAACGGATAGATGCGCAATTCGATGAGATCGTCGCTTTTGCCGAACTGGAGGATTTCATCGATGCCCCGGTTGGAACGTACTCCAGTGGAATGAAGGCACGACTGGGCTACAGCATTGCCATGGCCAGCGACTTCGAGGTGCTCATTATCGACGAGGCGCTGGCAGTAGGGGATACGGCCTTTCGGCGTAAATGTCTGCACAATTTGAAAGAAGTGGCGAAGGAGAAGGCCATCATCTTTGTCAGCCATGATATGGATATGGTGCAGGCGGTCAGCAACACCATCGTAGTGATGGATCGCGGTCGCATCATCCTCCAAACAAGCGATGTGGCAGATGGTATTCGACATTATCAGCAGGAAGTAAAGAGGGTACCTCGCCTTCAGGCAGTGCCTGCTCCCGGCCAGCTACCGCAGCAGCCTTTGCTGAATCAACTGGAACTGATCTCCATCCATATCCCCAAGACCGCAGGCACCAGTTTCCGACTGGCTTTGGAGCAAGTATATGGCGAAGGGATTGCACGATTCGATATCCGTCAAGGGAAGATGGAACTCAACGAGCAGCCTTTTACCGGGAATCGATTGCCCGATACACTGCAAGCCATTCATGGACACATCAAATATCCGGATCTGGCACAGGCGATTGACTTGTCAGGGAAGCCAAAGCTCATCACCTGGTTGCGTGAACCGGTAGATCGGGTGGTTTCCAACTATTACTACCTGCTGGAGCAGCGCGACAGAAAAAGAAAGGCCGGAGAAGATGTAACCAACCTGACGGCAAAGCTGGGCAACTCATTGGAAGACTTTGCCCGCACCGACTTTGCCCGTAACCGCATGTCAAAGTTTCTGGCAGGACTTCGTCCACAGGATATGTTCTTCATCGGCAGTGTAGAACGTATGGCTGAGGACCTTCAGGTGCTGGCGCATAGAATGGGCTGGCCGGAAGTTGCCTTGCCGGAAGTAAACAAATCCGGCAGTAAGGTACAGGAGGTATCTGTAGCGATGCGGCAGATGATAGCTGACCTGAATCATGAGGATATGGTACTATATCATGAGTGGTTGGCATGTCAAGCTACTTGAATAATTAGTAGATTGCAGCAAGAATCAACCCAACTTAACCCGTAAAATTTATTTCAGGAACAAACCCTTTCAGTTATTTGCAGCAGTTTTTTGTCTGATGATGTTGGCACAACCATTTCAACAGACTGGAAGAGCACAAGCGCTTCAAGAAGGCAATGTAGTTTTTGACGGCTACTATGGTTGGCCTAATTTTTTTACTACACTTGCCAAAGCTGCCTACATCAGTAGTGGACAAGATGAGAACCTGAAGATTGGAGGTATTGGCCCTTTAGGTGCACGTGCTGAGTATATGGTAACGGATCGGGTAGGCGTCGGTATTGATCTGTTTGTAGCCAATTCGTCCCTTGGCTGGAGTGAGCGTACCACCATCTTCAATCCTACCACTGGCAATAATGAGGATGTGACCTACAATTACGATCTTGACTTTAACCGCATCACTGCACTGGCTCGATTCAACTATCACTTCGGGTCATCAGACAAGTTCGATCCATATGCAGCTGTGGGAGCCGGGTACAGGAGCACCAGCCTTTCCTTCACCACTAACGACCCGGACTTTTTGGAGCAGTCTGTTGGAGGCGCCTTGCCGATAGGTATCCGGTTAGCAGCAGGAGGTCGTTATTTCTTCAATGACTTTATAGGGATTAATCTGGAGATGGCCCTAGGAGGGCCTTTGCTCTCTGGCGGATTGTCCATCAAGTTGTAATATACAAGCTACGATAACGCGAAAGCCGGTTTGGAGACAAGCCGGCTTTTGTTTTCTGTAGCTTTGCACCATGGTTCACCTGCTGTCCATCCATGTGCCCAAAACGGCCGGTTCCAGCTTTTACAGGCTGCTGACAGAGAATTACCCC
>CAYYHM010000032.1:22351-23838 GCA_964471795.1 uncultured Chitinophagales bacterium
CAACGAATCCATCTTCGAATATGCAGAAATGGAAGAAAACCGGAACGTGATGTGGCAGTTTCTGGAAGGTGTCCCGCTTCAGGACTTCTATTATGTGGGTCTGCAGGCTACCTATGAGCAAGACATCTCCAAACTGGCATCCCTGCTTCAGTGGTCACATGCAACCATCCACCGACTCAATGTAAAGCAACACTTGCACCGCAACTACCTGAAGGTGGATCAGGGCATGCGCTTCTTCCTCCGGAAACTCAACGAGCAGGATGAATCACTCTATCGCGAGGCATTGGCAATACGACAGCAAAAGGGTGGTTGATTGTCGGTAAATCCTGTAACTTCAACCTTGTAACAAACTGAATCGCCTTGGTCTGGCTGGTTTCGTATCCCCGCAGTGGCAACACGTATGTGCGCAACATCCTGTACCATGTATACGGTCAGGAAAGCAGCGTATATCATCAGATTCCGGGCAAGGAGCAACCGGCAGATTACGCCGATTTTCCGTTTGTGAAAACGCATCTACTGCCACACCAATTGCCGGAAGCTCATCAAGATGCACCTGTAGTGTACATCATCCGCGACGGGCGTGATGCCGTGATATCCGAGGCGTGGCACCGCAAAAACTTCCACGACAAAAAGAGCAGGGTGCGCCATACCATGTTGCAGGCCATACTGGCCGAGGAGGGGTCCTACTTTGGTGGCTGGAGCCGACACGTGCAGGAGTGGCTGCCAAAGGCCGATGTGGTACTGCGCTTTCGAGACCTGCTTATCGATCCAATACAGGAAGTAGAGAAGATTCGCTCCATAGCTGACCTGCCGGATCCGGACACCGACCATCTGCCTACCTTCCTGAGCCAAAAAACCGGTGAACCGCGGTATGGTAAGGTGATCACCGAAGAGGGCAAGAACAACTTCCGCTTCTTTCGCAAGGGCAAAGTAGGGGCATGGCAGGAAGAGATGCCCAAGTGGATGCAGGACATCTTCTGGCGATACCATGGCCCCGTGATGGAAGCTTCAGGATATGACAGGGCAGGTGAGATTGAAGATTATCCTGACTGGGAGAAAGTGGCGGAAGCATTGCGACAACTGGGCTTCCATAGTCCGGAGCGGCTGCGTACAGAGAATCTTCTGCTTCGTCTTACCAAAATGGGCCTCCGCTGACCTATGGCAGAAGCACCCCTTCGTGTGCTGGTGGAGGCCACCAAGCTGATGGAGCCCGATGGCGACGGGGTAAAGCGCTACCTGGTCGAGCTGCTGTCGGCCATGTTGGCACAATCCGAGGTGCAGGAAGGGCGCATTGTCGTTGACCTCTACATCTACGGAGATATCGTGACGCTGCTGGAATACCGTAAGGAGCTGCGGATTGAAGTAGCGCAGCGTAAGTTCGGTCTGTTGTGGTACGAAAGGTATCTGCTGGCGTTCAAGGATGGGTTACAGCGCATACTGCCGAAATTGCTGTATGATATGCTAGCTCCCCTGTACCGCCATTCGCC
>CAYYHM010000033.1:0-23430 GCA_964471795.1 uncultured Chitinophagales bacterium
GTAGCCTGTTTTTGCTGTTTCCATGGTGCAAAGGTAGTTATGGATGTGCGATTTGAGTATTGCGATGTGCGATATGCGTATTGCGATGTGCGTATTGCGATATGCGATGAGCGATGTGCGATATGTGTACAGCGATGAGCGATGTGCGATGGTTCTACATCCTATAGATTAGACTAAATTGTTATCGGTTTAGCATCGGCTCAAATTGGGCATACTTTTGTTTTGGCCAAGCAAGGCTGAACTGAGAGGATATGCTTGTTTTGAGGTTAGGGCCTTTGCACCTTGGTGTTTTTGATGAAAAAAGTACGGCAATCTTCAACCATTCGTCGAGACTGATGTTCCACTTAAAATCCTTTTCATGCACGCACAAGATTGGGTAAACGCTTATCGGGATTATGTACTGGAGCATGGCAAACGACCTGCTTCCGTTTTTCTTTTTGCCAAGCAATGCGGTCATTCAGAGAAAGCTTTCTATGAGCATTTTGCCTCCTTCGACGCATTGGAGGAGTCGTATTGGCAAATCATAGTCGACAAGGTGCGGAGCCATATCGAGTCGCAGGAAGTCTACGAGGGATATTCGGCACGTGAACGCCTGTTATTCTTTTACTTTACGGCGTTTGAGCACCTGTTGGAAGAGCGCAGTTTTGTGGCCTATTTGTTGCCTGCGCAGGTTCACCCAGACAGAGTAGGAGAGGCGCGCACCATGGCAAAGGCCATTCGTCCTTACATTGATGACTTACTGATGAAGGCCCGCCAAGATAAGGAGATCGTGGATCGCCCGCTGATCGGTGAGCGGTATGGTCAAGGGTTGGCCTATCAGTGGCCATGGTTGGTACGGTACTGGCTCAACGATCGTTCCAAGGGCTTCGAACAAACTGATGCGGCAGTGGAAAAAACAGTCTCACTCGCATTCGAGCTCATGGACCGCAATCCCCTTGATTCAATCGTAGATTTCGGCAAGTTCCTCTACCAAAGTTCCCACCGTTAATGCAGACAAAAGACTCTATTCCGGCAGATAAAGTGAGCCGGGTTACCCGCTTTGCCCGTGCCGGGCTGAAAGTTGGTGGTAATTACGTAAAGCACTACGCCAAAGGCATTGCCACGGGTAGTGTTGACAAAGACGCCTTGCATGCCGACAATGCTGAAGATGTGTACGAAGCACTCGGCGAGCTGAAGGGATCAGTGCTGAAACTGGCGCAGATGATGAGTATGGACAAGGGCGTATTACCTGCCGCCTATGCCAATCAGTTTCGGATGGCACAGTACAGCGCACCACCCTTGAGTGGCCCGCTGGTGAGCCGTACCTTCCGCAAATACCTTGGTAAAAGTCCCCATGAGCTGTTCGACAGGTTCGAGGAGTCGGCAGTCGCTGCCGCCTCCATCGGACAGGTGCATAGAGCGTGGAAGGATGGACAGTCACTGGCCGTAAAGATTCAATATCCCGGTGTGGCCGATAGCATTGAAAGCGATATCAGGCTGGCCAAGCCATTCGCCCTGCGATTGCTGAACGTAAAGGAACAGGAGGTAACGGATTACATTCGTGAGGTTACCGACAAGCTGCTGGAAGAGACAGATTACCGGCTCGAGTTGGAGCAGTCGATGGCTATCACTTCAGCTTGTGCGCACCTGGAAGGCATCAAGTTCCCTACCTATTACCCCCAGTGGAGCGCCGACAGGATATTAGTGATGGACTGGATAGATGGCAAGCACCTGGATCAGCTGCATCCGGAGAGCCTGTCGCAAGAGGTGCGCAACCGGATAGGCCAGGCGCTGTGGGATTTCTACAACTATCAGGTACACGTGTTGCGCAAGGTACATGCCGATCCGCATCCGGGTAACTTCCTGATAGACAAGGATTTCACGTTGTGGGTGATAGATTTTGGCTGTGTGAAAAGCCTGCCGGATGATTTCTATCAGGCGTATTTCGGCCTGTTGGAGCACATCGGATCGCCTCACTCCGCGGATATGGAGCAACAGTTGTTGTCGTTGCAGATCATACTGCCCACAGATGACGCCGCCACCCGCCAATTCCTGACAGGCACGTTTACGGAGATGGCGTCCTTGATGGCAAAGCCCATGACACAAGATTATTTTGACTTTGGTGATGCGGATTATGTGCAGGAAATCTATCGCAAGGGCGAGGAACTGGGACGCAATCCGGTGCTGAGGAAGGTAGGCGCCGGCCGAGGTCCAAAAGATGCACTCTACATCAATCGCACCTATTTCGGGCTGTATTCCATTCTTCATCAACTGCAAGCCCGTATCGAAACCAAGGCCACAGACTGGATGCTGGTGAAACAGACAGCCTAGTGGGACGTTCCTAATCCCGGCTGAAGTTGGGTTTGTTGTGGTTATGAATCTGTCGGGAGGATTATTCCGGGATGGAATTTCCGGTGAATGATTGGTGGAGATAGTGGTGGCAATTTGGAGCAGTAGACGTAGGAATTTTTGTCTAAACGAACAATCAATTACACAACCTCAACCATCCAACATCTAACATCCAATCTCCAATCTCTAAAATCCAACATCCAACATCTAATATCTAATATTCAACATCCATCACCGATTCAACAGCATCCAGGCATCTGACCGGATGGAGTCTTTCAGTTGCAACAGTTGTTTGTTGGCTGACAGGAGATCATTAGCAGATACGAAGATGCCGACTCTGCTGTATCCACGGTCATTAGCGGGGAATTGCCAGGCTTGATGTCCTGCATTCGACAGTTCTTGCAGCAGTATATCGGCATTCCGATGTTTTTGGAAGGATCCAATGATCACGAAGTAACCTTCCGGAATGCCTCCGTTCGACTCAATGGTTAGCGGTTGCTCCAGGTCGTTGGCAGACAGGTCAACGGTAGCGGCTTCCAGCTGTACGGGAATGGTTAGCGGATAGTAGGCGGTAATATCGATATCAGCAGGCGGCAGGATATGCATTCCTTGCCATGGCTGCGGGGCGGTGGTAAAGCTTGTATCCCATCCGAATAGGGTGTTCGTCTCCTGCTGCACCACAGGTACGGTGAGGTAGGTAGTAACGAGCGACAGGATGAGTGCCAGTGTTGCTGCGGCAGCATACCATTTGCCTTTCCGGCGTGGCTGATCGGTTGTAGTGGAAACCGCGGGTCCGAGGTCAACTACTTTTTGCCGCAATACCGGTTGCAGCTGCAGGGAGGGGAGTCCATAGGCTGCCGGCAGCAGGGTGGTGTCAGGTGCCTGCACAAAGCGTGTGTTGCCTTCCACGTCCATGAACAGTTTACCGATACCGTCCAGTTTCACCACATCCCGGTTGTCTAATCGGCCTTTGATGGTGCTTACGAACTGCTGAATAGCCTGTCTGGCATCATCCGGAGTGATGGCCAACACTTCAATCAGGCGATGTTGTAACAGTCCATCATTGCGTTGGAGCTGTCGGTTAAAGGTGAGTTGCTTGTTTGGAGGAGTAATCGCGTGTGATACAGGATGTCGTTCTGCAGACTTGTATTGCGCTACAAAGCCACCCAATCCGGGTATGGCTACGTAGTCATGCACTTGCAGCAGATGGACGATATGTGTGGTTAGTTCCAATCTAAAAGATCATCTTGATGCCACCGATGGCGTTGAGGCCAAGCGATGGATATTGATAGTAGCGCTGATAGCGCGCTGCTGCAATATTATTGATATCTGCGAAAACATAAAAACTTTCGTTGATTCTATAAGATGCTCCAAGGTTGATATCAGCTACTCCCGGCAGTGTCTCTATCACCTGCATACGGTTCAACACGGGCATGCCATTCAGCAGGAATATCTGTGCCTGCGCGGAAAAGCGATCGGAAGCATTCACCTGTAATCCAATGCCGGAGCGGATGGTAGGGAGGTGCCAGGCATCTGCCACATTACTCAGGTCGTAGTTGAACAAATCCATTGATGCCAACAAGCGCAGCCGTTCGCCAAAGCTGTATCCGGCCTCAGCATGGAAGTTGAAAACGGTAGCATTGCTGTCATAGACCACCTGGAACCGATTTATGGCAGCAGGATCGGTGGTGAATAGTGGCAGATAGCGGATGTTGGTAGTAGCCAGTTGTACCGCATAGCTGAGCCCGGTAGTGGGGGAGCCACGCAAACCAACCCGCACACCCCATTCATTGCTGTTGTTGATCTCGATTCCTTGTGCCAGGAACGGGTTTTCCTGGCTTAATGACCGGTAATTGTTGGTGACAACCCGGCCGCTGAAATCTGCCTGAAACACGATGGCCTTGCCAATTAGCTCCCGTTCGAATTGTACATCCGGAAACACATAGAATCCGCGCTCATTAGCGCCGACATTGATGCCCAGGTGGGCCAGCCAGCTGCCTTTCTGCAGCCTGAAGTAAGGTCGCAGGCTTATGATGGTGCGATTAATGTTGACAGTATCGGGATTATACGTGGTATGGTCTATGGCCACATTGGCGCCAAGTGCATTGTCGTTTTCAAAGGTCTTTTGCATGCGGGCATCAAACAGTGGATTGATTTCTGTTTGTCCCAGCCGGTCTGTCAGGTAGTCGATACGGAAGCCACCATCATAATCGATATCGAAGTAGGTATTGTCCGAGTTGCCAAAGCGAACGCCGCCGAAGAAGTTGTTGAAGTTCTGCTGATTGTCTGCCTGTGCCAGCAGCGTATCCAACACCGGATCGTAGCCGTAGAATCGTACAGCGTTGCGGTTGTAACCGGCAAAGGCATCCAGGCGAACCTGCTGCCCCAGATAGAACTGCCCGAACAACTTGGTTGCCAGGTCGCTGAACTGCTGATCGGGCAATGCGCCCTGTGAGGACAGATAGTGGACGCGAGCACCCAGGTTGGTGAGGTTGTCGCGGTTGTCGTACTTCTTATCTCGGCCGGAGTTCACATACAAATCCAGATAGGGTGTGCTGTAGTTACCGAAGCCCACCTTGGCATATACGTTGCCCAGTGCTTCCACCTCTTCCGGCTTCATCGCCAATGGACGCACGTCAGGCGATACAAAGGGAATCTGCAGGCTGCGTGTAGGGATATCGTAGGTGATAGGCTCATTAGAAACCTCAGGCTCAGGCAATTGCGGCTGAAAGTCCTGCTTGCGTGCTTCGGCCAAAATCGGCTTTATCTCCGATACTACGGTGATGTTCTGACCCGGCAGGTCACCTTCTTCGGTTTGTGCTGCTGCTGACCAGGATACAAGTCCACAGAGCAACAATAATGTCAGATGCTTCATGTTATCGGTCATTGGAAGGGTCATCGAATTGGTTGAAAGGTGCTTCATTCGGATTGCTGATCCTTGATTCGTTGGCCATCAGCTCGTTTACCTTGGCCAGCTTCTCCTCAGCTTCGGCCAACACAGCCGGATCGCCATTGTAAGAACCTACAATGCTTTCCAGCGTAGACTTCGCCTGGAAGTACTCTTTTTGCTGTACGTAGATATCGCTCACCAGTATGAGGGATTTCACCAACCACAGGTCATAACCGGGGTAGTTCTTGATGATATCATCGCATTGTGCCTCCGATAGCCGGAGATCGTTGCGCTCAAAGTGGATCAGGGCAATGTAATAGCGCGCTTCTACTCCTTTCTCGTTGGTGGTGAGCTCTTTCACCCGTGTGAACTGCGTCATCGCTTCTGTTCTGTCGCGCTGTGTGTAGGCGATCTTTCCCAGGTAATAATGGGCGTTCAGGATGTCGTCCTGGCCGGCTTGCGGTTCTTTCAGCATCTGTTGTGCGTATTGCGATGCTTTGCCGAACTGCCTGATCTGGTAGCCCAGGTTCATCAAAGCCTGCAAGGTCTCGAAGCGCGTCTGAGGGGTGCTGGCTAATGGCAGCAGTGGCTCATAGTAGTTGAAGGCCTGGCTGGCATTGTTCAGGATGTAATGGTTGATCTTGGCTGCCCGCAGGTAGGCCACTTCCTGGTAGGTGCTGTTGTTGGGTTTGCCCAGTACAGCTTCATAATCGGGAAGTGCTTCGCTGAATTCCTTATCCCTGTAGTAGCAATCACCGCGGTAGTAGTGTGCCAGCAGGCTGAAATACCCATTCGGAAACTGCCGCAGGTAGTTGGAGAACTCGGTCTTTGCCTTAGCATATTCCTCGCGGAAGTAAGCGTTTTCCGCCACGCGATACAACAGGGTGTCCTGTTCGGATACGTTGGCGCCCGCCAATCCGATGTAGATCTGCGGATCGCCCATTTCCACGGAGATGCGCTTTACCTGAGCAAGTGCTTCCTTGGCTTCAGGGGTGCCGGGGTAGTCGTTGGCTACACGTGTATAATAGTTGAGTGCCTTTTGATCCTGTTGCGTGTTGTAATAAATCAATGCAACCTTCAGCAAGGCCTGCACCACATAGGGGCTCTGCTTCTGCTCGTTGATCAGTCGCTCGAAATACCGGATGGACTCATTGTTATTTCTCTCCAGCAGGTAGGCTGATGCCAGCTGGAACAATGCATCGTCGTAATAGAACGAGGTAGGGTGGTTGCGCACCAGCTGATCCATAGACTGTCGCTTGTTGGCGATGTCCTGCTTTACCCCATACAACATACCCTGCTGGAACAGGGCATAGTCGAGCCCCTTCAGTTTGCCGTCAACAATCTCTTTGTAGGCCTCCAGTGCCTTGTTGTGCTCATTCAGCATGAAATAACAATCGCCTACCCGCAACAAAGCATCGGCATAGGTGTCGGTACGAAGACGCTGTGCTTCCGGACTATTGGGCATCCGCTTCAAACCGGCTACGGCATCGGTGAAGCTACGAACGGCGTTGCGATAGTCTTCTGTAGCAAAGTAGGCATAGCCAATGCCATAGTCGGCGGTGGCGTTGCTGGATACTAAGGGAAGCTGGCGGGCTACACGTGCCAGATCCTTGAACTTACGGTAATGCCCCACTGCTGCCGGGTAATCCCGGTCGGATAAGGCAATTTCTCCTTTCCAGAAATAGGTCTGGGCTTGTATGGACGCATCGATGGGGTAGCGCAGGCTTTTGTCGAAGTGGGTATTGGCATCTGCGAATCGTTTGTCGTTATACAACTCAATGCCTCTGTAGTAACACACCTTTTGATAGGCCTCCCGCACGGAAGGAGGGATATTCCGCATCGACTCGATGACGCTGATGGCCTCCCGGTAGTTGCGTGTGTTCAGGAACATGTTGGTAAGCAGTTCCTTGGCTTCTTCTGCGTTCTCGGAGTCGGGATAGCGATTCAGGAAGTCTTGCGTTGCTTGTATGGCGGCATTGTAGATCTGCAGTTCAGAGCTGGTTTTGGCAAAGTTGAACAGTGCATTTTCCTGCACAAAATCATCGTACTCCATCATGCTGGCCTGCTGGAATGCTACACGGGCCTTCCGTAAATCGCCGGAGCGGATGTAGCAGTCGCCCAGCAGATACAGTGCATGTTGACCGATGGAATCATTCTCGTTGGTCAGCTGCTCAAAGTTGTCGATGGCGTCATAGTATTCGCCCACCTTATGTTGCGTGAAGCCAAGCTGGAAAATGTCCTCCTTGCTCATCCGGCGGGTACTTTCCGCATAGTACAGCAGGAGGGGTAATGCTTTTTCATACTCCTGCCGCTCGAAGTAGGCTTTCCCCAACAGCTGATTCACTTCCGGGTAGTACTTCAAGGTACGATCCTCTATCAACGGGGTTGCGTAGTCGATTACCTCCTTGTATTGTCCCTGCTGGAAGTAGATGGAAGTGATGTAGAATGGCACCACTTTGCCGAAGTAGGCTGAAGCCTCCACTTCGCGAAAATCCCGCAAGGCCTGCTCATAATCACCCTCGGTAAAGGCGATGAATCCATGGTAGTAATGCGCCGGGATAGCATATTTACTACTCCGCTTCGATTCCTGGAAATACCGGCGTGCTTTTGCGAAATCTCTTTTGAAGAAGTAGCCATAGCCCAGCTGAAAGCGGTAGTCTTCTGCCTCGCTTCTGTCGAGCTCAAAGGGGTCTACCTTTTCCAGGTATTCTACTACTTCACGATACTTCTTCTTGCGGTAATAGTAATCGCCCAAGTAGAAATATGCTCTGTTGGTTTTGGCGTTGCCGGCATGGTTGTTCAGGAATGCCAGCATCAGGTGTTCCCCATCCGGGTTCTGTAGTATCAGGGCGCTGAGGGCACGGTAGTATTCACTGTTTACCCGAATCGCCTGTATGTCGGCATCGGTGGCTGAGCGGGTACGATCGAGCACCGTGGAGAACACATCACGAGCGTTTACATAATCTTTGCGGTCAAACAAATCGAGGCCTTCCCGATAGGCCCTGTCAGGATCCCAGTTGGTGACAGTTTCCTGTGCTATAGCCGGCAGGGTGCATATGAATAGCACCCAGCCCCACATGAAATTCTTCATAATGAGCGTCTTGGTCGGGTGAAATTACAATAATCAGAACGTAAACGTGATGCCTGCACTCGGTAGGATAGGCAATTGATCCACACGCTCGTACCTAACTCTGTCGAAGTAGAAAATATTGTCGCGGTTGTAGACATTGCTGACACTTGCTACGATTTCCAGTGTGGAAAACCTGCCAAAAGTGTACCGCTTTTTCAGAGACATATCCAGTCGGTGGTAGTAGGGTAGGCGGCCTGCATTGAGGTCATCATCATAGATGATGCCGAGGTTGCCATTCTGTGTGAGGTAGTCGGTAGACACGCCTTGAGAGAAGTCCACCTCTTCAAAGAACGCCTGTGTGAGGGTGAAGGGAAAGCCCGAGCCGAGGTTCCAGCGAGCGCTGGCCTCCCAGCTGTTGTTGTCGCCCCACTGATAGGTAGCCAACAGGTTGGCGTTGTGGCGGCGGTCATAGTGCGGCGGATAGGTTTGGTTACCATCGAATCGCGTCACATAACTCAGCGAGTAGGTAGCCCACAGGTAGACACGCTCCCGCTCATACTTCACCAGGAAGTCGATTCCATAGGCATCGCCGGTCTCGATCATGTAGTTGGGGTCGCGGCGGAAGATCTTGTTACGGTTCAGGTTGATCAGCTGGCTGAAGCGCTTGTAGTAGGGCTCTACATTCACCTCCAGATAATCGCTCAGGTCTACCTCTACGCCGGTGATGGCATGGATGGCCTTCTGCAGCTTGTGGTTGCTGGTTTCACCGTTCACATCGCGCAGCTGCTCATCGGGACCACTCAGGAATCCTACGAACAGGTTCACCACATCCCTGTCGTTGCGGGTAGAGATCAGGTTCTGTGAGTACACGCCGCCGCTGAACTTCAGGCGAACCCTGTCCGACAGGTTGTACTTCATGCCCAGACGAGGCTCCAGCGAGGCATCGCCCAATGAAGCATAATACTGCAGGCGGAAACTCGGCTCGATGACCAGCTTCTCGGTAACACCACGGTACAACACGAAGGCGCCGATTTCGGTGGTGTTCTGGTTTTGGTCAAGACGAATACCCAGGCTATTGAAGAACTCGAACGTGGTAGCAAAACCGTTGATGTCTACACCGTACTTGATTTCGCTGTTCTGCGGCAGGAAGTAGGTGAAGTCCATGCCCAGATTGAAGCCGCCGATGGAGCTTGTCCTGGGCTTTCCATCGGCTTCCTGCAGCTCGATGGTGTAATCTGCATAGTCGAGGTTTCCGGAGATCAGCGCCTTGCTCTGGCCCGGAACGATGGTGAACTTACCGCCCAGTCCGGTGGCGCTCCAATTGTATTGCGCTACAGGATCGAAGTTGACGATGTCGTTGAAGTTGAAGCCGGACACCTGGAACTGCGATCCGCCGGCCATGTTGAAGGAGATCTTCCCGAATACATCGGTGAAGTTGTAAGGGAGCACCTCATTGGATGCTACGAGTTCCTGCTGTGCGTAAGGATACAGCACGCGGGAAGTTTGGGTGAGGTAGGAGTGCTTGCCGCTGAGGATGTAGCTGATGGAAGAGCCGTTTTCGTCGAGTTTGCGGATAGGGCCTTCCAGGATTACCTTGCTGACAAACGGGTTGGCACCGATGCGGCCGCTGAAGCGCTGCTTGTTGCCATCTCTCGTTTTTACGTCGATAACGGCAGAGATCCTACCGCCATATTCGGCATTGAAGCCACCGGTGAGTACATCTACAGACTGAATGACCTCGGTTTCGTACACGCTGAACAGACCGATGGAGTGGAAGGCGTTGTAGATATCAAGCCCATCCATCAATATCTTGTTGTGGACCGGCGCACCACCACGGATGTATAAGGCGCCACCTTGATCGCCGGTAGCGATTACACCGGGCAGGATGGTAAGGTATTGCGCCAGGTCGGCTTCACCGCCAATGGTGGGAATCCGTCGGATGTCCTGTGGCTTGGCCTTCACGGTAGAGATGAGTACTTCGGTGGTTTTGGCTTGCCGCTGTGCATCTACATTCACCGTGCTGAGCTGAATGCCGGAGCGTGCAATCAGCAGGTTCTGGTTGATGACCTGACCGGCAGACAGGGTGATTTCCTGACGCGTTGTGTCGTAGCCGATGGTGGTTACTACCAGCTGATAAGTGCCCGCCGGAATGTTGCTGATGGTGTAGAAACCCGTTTCGTTGGCTACTGTTCCTACCGTCGTGTTCTCCAGATATACGTTAGCGAATAACACCGGTTCACCGGAGCCTGTTTCATAGATAAAACCTCTGATAACGCCAGACTGGGCAAATGCTGTGCCGGTAAAAAGCCACAGAAATCCCACCAATAAAAACCGCAATGCCTTCATGTATCTCATTCGAATGCGCAAAGATGCCAAAATTTACCTTCATCCGCTGCCATCGAAAAGTCAATTAACCTTTCAGCGGTAGTATGCCCTCCCGCACCACCTGCGGCTCTGCTCCCAAACAATCCACTACGGTGGTTGCAAATTGCTGTCCATTGCCGCTATCGATTACGGCATCTACCGTGTCGCTGTATCGTTCCCACAGGTCATCCGGATCACTGAAGTAGGTCTGCACCTCATCTTCCATGTTGACGACCGAGGTGGCCATCAACGGATAGGCCAGCTGATCGAGCAGTGCCATCACAACCGGATGATCAGGGATGCGTATGCCTACCTCCTTGCGGGAAAAGGGGAACAGCTTGTTGGTGGTTTTACTTGCGGGTAACACGAAGGTGAAGGGACCGGGCAGGTTCCGGTTCATGAGTTTGAAAACGGCCCTGCTGATGGGTAATGTGAACTCGGATGCCTGACTGATATCCTGGCACAGAAAGGAGAAGTTCGTCTTCTGTTCTTTGAGGCCTCTTGCTTTCACCAGCTTGTCAACGGCGCCTGAATGCCTTGGATCAGCCACAAACGCATACACTGAATCCGTGGGAATGATGCACACTCCTCCTTTCTGAAGTATCTCTACCGCCTGCCGGATGGTGCGGTAGTCGGGAGCGTAGGTGTCTACAGTGAGATGCAGTGCCGGCATGTGTTTATCCCTGCACAGCCTTGTTTACCAGGTCG
This sequence comes from uncultured Chitinophagales bacterium, assembly GCA_964471795.1. Taxonomy (GTDB): domain Bacteria; phylum Bacteroidota; class Bacteroidia; order Chitinophagales; family S012-47; genus CAJXXO01. The sequence continues at coordinate 11,361 of CAYYHM010000033.1, forward strand.
GCAGCTTCCTTCAGCAGGATGGCGCTTTGTACTTTCAGCCCGCTTTCATCAATGAGTTTCTTGGCTTCTTCAGCATTGGTGCCTTGCAGCCTCACGATGATAGGGATGTTGATCTCGCCAATGTTGCGATACGCATCTACCACACCCTGTGCAACACGGTCGCAGCGAACGATACCGCCGAAGATGTTCACGAGGATAGCTTTTACATTGGGATCCTGCATGATGATCTTGAAGCCTGCCTCTACCGTAGTGGCATTAGCCGTACCTCCCACATCCAGGAAGTTGGCCGGGGCTCCACCGGCAAGTTTGATCATGTCCATGGTAGCCATAGCCAATCCGGCGCCATTCACCATACAACCTACGTTGCCATCGAGCTTCACGAAGTTCAGGTTGAACTTACCGGCTTCTACCTCAGTAGGATCCTCTTCGGACAGGTCGCGCATGTCGGCCAGGTCATTATGGCGGTACAATGCGTTGTCGTCCAGCGATACCTTGCTGTCAACAGCCAATATCTTGTTGTCGGAAGTCTTCAACACAGGGTTGATCTCAAACAGTGAGGCATCAACAGCGGCGAAGGCTTTGTACAGGTTGGTGACAAAGCGGGTCATCTCCTTGAAGGCATCACCGGATAAGCCCAGGTTGAAGGCGATCTTTCTGGCCTGGAAAGGCATGAGCCCTACTGTTGGGTCTACCCATTCTTTGAAGATCTTGTCAGGGGTGTGCTCAGCAACCTCTTCGATGTCCATGCCCCCTTCGGGTGAGTAGATGATCACGTTCTGCTTCTTCTCCCGGTCTACCAGGATGCTCATGTAGTATTCGGATGGCTCGGATTCCCCGGGGTAGTACACGTCCTGTGCAATCAGGATCTTGTTTACTTTCTTTCCTTCAGGGCCTGTCTGTGGGGTTACCAGCTGCATGCCCAGGATAGCGCCGGCTTTTTCCCGCACGTCATCCAGCGATTTGGCGAGTTTTACACCACCACCTTTACCACGGCCACCTGCATGTATCTGCGCTTTTACGACCCACCAGCCGGTGCCTGTTTCAGCCTGCAACTGTTCAGCAGCCGATACAGCATCCTCAATGGAATCAACAGCAATGCCTTCCTGAATGCGGGTACCGAATGATTTCAGAATCTGCTTTCCCTGATATTCATGTAGGTTCATGATGGTGTTTTTTTGTTAGTGGTGCAAAGGTAATGGTCATTGGGTAAAGTTTATGGAGAAGGGTGATGATAGGTGGAAAAGTTGATGGGAAGAAGCCTGGCAATAACGGGTGATTATATACACGAATGATCTTTGAGGAAGCAACATGGCCGGGTAAAAGCACTTCACATGGCGTTGCTTTCCGGGAAGGCCAAGGGTCATTGCACCTATAAAATCCATCACTAATACGTAAGATGAAATTTTCTTCAATCAGCCTCTTGAAAATGTGAATGGAAATAGTACTTTTGGAAAAACATGTTGTATGAAAAAGGTATTTGTTATCCTCTTATTGTCAATAGGGTTAGGTGCTTATGCGCAAAATGAGGCACAGGATCCGTTCTACTATGAGATTATTTCCAATGCAGACAAATCCATCAACTTCCTGATAGGGATTTATCCGAATGACATGGAGTATGTGAGATCAGCGGATGGATCGGGTTACACAAAGATTCGGATGGCTATCATCAACGATGCAGCACAATCGTTTGAGTGGGCTGATTATAAGGTTTACATCCTGTTGAAGGATGGTACATTATTCTACAATTACAGTACTGGTGCAACTATAGGAGAGTTATCCTGCAACTACACGGTGGCTGCAGGAGAGACGCATCTGCAGGATTTATGTTTCGAGATGGATTTCAGCGTGGCGGAGATAGAGACCATCTATCTGTCCCTGATGGACAACAAGTTCTTTGCCCTGGCTTTATCCGAATGACCAGCGTTAATTACAGGCATCCAGAGTCACATACCCTTCCATGTAAGCAGCCAAACGATTGGTACTACTGCTATGTTAGCTGCCTTGCTGCCATGCTTTGTACTGATTGATGAGCCCGTTGGTGCTGCTGTCGTGTGATGCCACAGGATTGCTGTCGGTCAGTTCCGGCAGGATGCGGCCAGCCAGTTGCTTGCCCAGTTCCACGCCCCATTGATCAAAGCTGTAGATGTTCCAGATGATGCCCTGTACGAATATCTTATGTTCATACATGGCGATGAGTTGACCCAGGGTGAATGGGGTGATCCGCTTTATCAGGATAGAGTTGGTGGGCTTGTTGCCTTCAAATACCTTGAAGGGCAGCAGTTGTTGGATCGATTCAGCCGAAGCTCCTGCGGCTGTCAGTTCCGCTTCTACCTCGGCGGCCGTCTTGCCATTCATCAGCGCCTCTGTCTGAGCGAAGAAGTTGGCCATCAGTTTGGGGTGATGGTCACCCAGTAGGTGGTGCGATTGCGCCGGGGCAATGAAATCGCAGGGAATCAGTTTGGTGCCCTGATGGATGAGTTGGTAAAAAGCGTGCTGACCGTTTGTACCCGGCTCGCCCCAGATGATAGGTCCGGTTTGATAACCCACAGGCTGTCCATTGCGGTCTACCGACTTGCCGTTGCTTTCCATGTCACCCTGCTGAAAATAGGCGGCAAATCGATGCAGGTACTGATCGTAGGGCAGCAGTGCATGGCTTTCCGCCCCGAAGAAGTTGTTGTACCACACCCCGAGCAGTGCCAGTGTTGCCGGCATACTCTCCACACCCTGCACTCTGAAGTGCTGATCCATGTCGTGGGCACCGCTGAGCAATTCTTCGAATCGATCAAATCCGATTCCCAGGGCAATCGATAGCCCGATGGCACTCCACAGGGAATATCGGCCACCTACCCAGTCCCAGAACCGGAACATGTTGGCTGTATCGATACCGAAAGCTGCCACGGCATCTGTGTTGGTGCTGAGCGCCACAAAGTGCTTCGCGATGGCGGATTCATCACCGGCATGTTGCAGGAACCAGTTGCGAGCCGTGTGGGCGTTGGTCATGGTCTCCTGCGTGGTAAAGGTCTTGGACGCGATGATGAACAAGGTGGTTGCCGGATCAATCCGCTTCAGCGTTTCGGCGATGTGTGTACCATCCACGTTGGATACGAAGTGGAGCTGTAGGTGGTTCCTGTATGCGCCTAACGCTTCAGTCACCATCACAGGCCCCAGATCAGACCCTCCGATGCCGATATTGACGACCTGTTGTATGGGTTGGCCGGTGTATCCCTTCCAGGATCCGCTGATAACCGATCCGGTAAAGGAACGCATCTGCTCCAGGACGGCATTCACCTCAGGCATTACATCATGGCCATCTACATACACAGGCGTGTTGGAACGATTGCGCAGTGCCGTGTGCAGCACCGCACGTTTTTCTGTGGCATTGATAGCCTGGCCGGTGAATTGTGCCTCTATAGCTTGCTGTAAGCCACATTCTTCTGCCAGCTGGTGGAGCAACCGAATGGTTTCTTTAGTGACGTGATTCTTACTGTAGTCCAGCAGGATATCTCCATGTTTCTGGGAGTACGTAAGAAAGCGTTGTCCGTCTTGCTGAAACAACTCTCTCAAATGTGTGCCGGACAGTTGCCGGTGATGGTTCAGTAGTTCTTTCCAGGCGGCAGTTTGGGTAGGATTTATGGCAGGCAGCATCGCTTTTTTGCTGCAAATGTATAGCCCGTATGGCAAATGCATCAATCGGTTACCAACACTGTGTAGGGAACCATTTCGTGGACAGGCTTCCGTTCGTGAATCGTCGACTTATGGAGTGTGATCCGGTACTGCTCTGTCTTTATCACCAGGCTATCCTTTCCCGGATGCAGTGTCTTATAGCTGTTGAATTCGTGGAAGTAGAAACCATCCGGATTACAGATCAGCATCAGGTAATTGTCCATACCATCAATGCCCGGCATTCCATTGGTTCCACCGGGTCCGCCGGGGTTGATCCAAATTTCGTAGGTGCCATACCAGTAGTCAACCGGATTGATGAAGTATTCGAACTCATATACACCGGGAAAGGTAGGGTAGTAGTGCCCTATGGCCGGGTTATCCGGTACGGATGGGTTGTTGTCCCAATAGCTGTAGGGGTGGGCATAGTCGTAGTTGATGCCAAAGAAGGCACGGCCATCACGTCCCGGGTATCCATAGCCGATGTAGACGGGGTCGCAGGAGGTAAGTGAGAAGATAAGAGTGGATACGATGGAGGCGAAGAATATGCGGGTGGTGTTCATGGCAGGTATGTTTGGAGAATCAGTACCAAACACAATGCCAAACTTGCTTTACCTATACATTATTAATATCGGATTACCTTGTCCTCCTTGGCTGGATTAACGAGGTACATGCGGATGATGCGCTGTAGATCGGCATCATGGTCTACCGGTGTAATGTAATCCATGGCTTGGTCGGGGTGGGATATGCCTATTTCTTCATGTACATATCCGTAGCCCACAAGGCGTCCATTTTCGAAACACACCAGTGATCGCTCATGGTAGTTCCTGCCCTGACCGATGATGAGCAGATTGTGCTGTGCTTCTTCCAGCGCTTCCAGCGCTGCTGCCATGCGGGCGTTATGCGACTGAGGCGGTTCTTCGCCCATGCAGGCACCCTCACAGCGACCGGTCGCATAGTCCAGGCAGGGTCCTTTGCCGGTTTGGAGGCTGGTCATCTTTTCACACAGCTTGTGCTCCCGGCTGAACTGGTACAAAAACCGTCGTCCTTCAGACATGGTGGCAAAATGTGCCAGCGCTACTCCTCCGTTGGCCGGCTTGCGCAGGGTAAGCCGCGAATAGCCACCCCTGTCGGTGTACAGGAACAGCGACAAACCCTTGTCGCGCCGCCGTTGTGCCTTGTTGAATGATGGTTGCAGCCTTTTGATTTCGGCACTCTCCAGCAGGTAGGCAATGAGTTCGCTGCCGGTAAGTTGGTAGTCCACATCATGGATCTCTTCGAACAAAAGTTTCATGTTTTTCTGTTGCAGGTCCTTCCCGAAGTGGCTGTTGATTCGCTTTCTTATGTTGCGTGCCTTTCCTACATAAAGCACCTGCTTGTGGGCATCCATGAAGTAATACACGCCCGGTGTAGTAGGCAGCGCTTCGAAGGTGTCTTGCGACAGGTTGGGTGGCAGATTGGATTTGGCAGATTTCTTCAGCAGGTGCTCAAAGTGATGGCCTTCAGCATCCTCATCCAGCAGTCTGTGCAGCAATAACGCAGTAGCGGCCGCATCACCCAGTGCCCGGTGCCTTCCCGAAACGGGTATGCCGATGGAGTGGCACAACTTGCCCAGGCTGTATCCCGGCAGATCAGGCATCACCTTGCGGGCATATCGTACCGTGCACAGTTTTTCCTGTTTGAGCTCATATCCGGACATGCGGAAATGATGACGCAGGAAGTTGTAGTCGAATGCTACATTGTGGGCCACGAAAAGCTTGCCCTCCAGCAGTTCGAACAACTCCTGTGCGATGTCTTCAAACAAAGGAGCGCCGGCAACCATAGCGCCGTTGATGCCTGTCAAGCCTTCAATGAAAGAGGGTATCTTCCTGTTGGGATTTACCAGTGAAGTATATTCTTGCAGCACCTGCTTGCCGTCCGTAATCACTACGGCAACCTCTATCACAGCATCCTGCTCCGGACGACCACCTGTTGTTTCCAGGTCAACTACTGCATACAATCCATTCATATCAGCAGAAAATCAGGTGTGAAAGTACGGGAAAATATGATGAGGGAGTAGCTGTTGGATATGGGATGTGGGAATTTTGAAATGATCGGTTGGATGTTGGATTTTGGATAAGCAGGAGGCCTGCCTGCCAGTAGGGAGGGAAGGAGGGGAGGAGGGTAGGAGGGAAGGAGGCCTGCCTGCCAGTAGGGAGGGAAGGAGGGTAGGAGGGTAGGAGGGTAGAAGGCCTAGGGAGTAGGGAGTATCGGGAGTATCCAATAAACTGTGTCACCAATCATCAAGAGCTAGGCGGTGGGAGTATCCAATAAACGTGTCAAAGGGGGAGTATCGGGAGTATCCAATAAACTGGGGAGCATGGGGAGAGCATCCGAGAGCATCCAAAAAACTGTGTACAACTAGTTTTTTCGTGATTGATCTACCATGTTGAGAGTCAGTAAAAGAAAAAAGCACCCCGAAATGAGGTGTTTTTACTGGTAGAGGTCATGCGTAAAATCACATGTTCTCCACAAATACTTCTACGGATGACTCGATAACATCGAGTGACCGCTGGAATACCGGTTTGAAATCGGCAGGATCCGCAACGAACAATTCCGTGGCGATCCACACATTATCATTGATGGTATAGGCTTTGCAAACCTTTTGTTGGCGGTTCACAGCATCAACGGCCATAAGCACCTGCACATTTTCAGAGATACTCTCAATAGGCCAGATGTTGAACAGTACCACACGGAAGAACTCCGGATCGCTTTCACTTACGTCAATGAAGTAGGTGTGGTCATTGTATTCGAATTGCACATCTCCATCATCGTCAACCCAGTTATTCAAATCCATATCGGACAGATAACCGGTATACAGTTTCTGCAGCTTACTTTCTGTCCAGTTTTGGGCTTGTACGCCGACAGACAGCAACTGGAAAGATCCAAAAATCAATGCAACAAAAAACAGCTTTCTCATAAGGGTTCTGATTGGTAGTTAAAAAGGTTGGTTTGTAGATGTAAAGTTTAGCAAACTATTACATATACGCCATATCATGTCGGATTATTGTTTCGATTATCTGTATCCTCAGCAGCATGGGCTGATCAGAATGGAAATGGAGCGAGCTCAATCTGCCAAACGAGCGGTAATAGCAGATAGATCAGTATGGTGAGCAACACGATAGACAATAGATTGAGCCGCAGGCCGGCCTTTATCATGTCCCGCATGTCAACCATTCCCGAACCGAAAATTATGGCGTTTGGCGCGGTAGCCACCGGCAGCATGAAGGCACAAGAGGCGGCCATGGTAGCGCCTACAATCAGCAGAAATGGATGAATATCCATCACTTCTGCCATGGGAATCAAGATGGGCAATAATACAGCGGTAGTGGCCAGATTGGAGGTAATCTCAGTGAGAAAATTGACGGCCGCAATAATCAGCAGCAGCAACAAGAACAGGTGGATATGCTGCAGGCCGGTGAGTTGATGTCCGATCCATGCAGCCAGCCCACTGCTGTCGAAACCATTGGCAATGGCGATGCCTCCACCAAATAGCATCAGTACACCCCACGGCAGTTTCACAGCTTCCTGCCACGTCAGCAGCCGTTCTCCCTGTTTACCTGCGGGTACGACAAACAGGATCAAAGCGGCTGTCATGGCGATGATGGTGTCATCAATGGCCGGTATCAACGGAGCCAGCAGGTAAGAACTGGTGATCCATGAAGCCGCAGTAATCAGGAACACCAGGCCTACCCGCTTCTCCTCTTTACTCATGGGGCCCAATGACTTCCATTCTTCGTGCAAGGTTCTTTTAGCGTCATCGGCTGTAGTGGCATTATCGGCAGGAAGTCCTGCAGACAGGTATAGCCACGTTAACAAAAGCATAATGATGGTAAATGGCAGCCCGATGAGCATCCATTGCGGAAACGTGATGGCTACACCGTAGGTTTTCTCGACAATGCCGGCCATGATAACGTTGGGCGGCGTTCCGATCAGGGTAGAGATGCCCCCGATGGAAGCGCTGTAGGCAATGGCCAAAATGAGTTTCTTGCCAAAGGAAGAGCCTTTGTCGTGTCGGGTCAGTTTCGGGATCACCGCCATGGCAATGGGCAGCATCATGATGGTAGTGGCTGTATTACTGATCCACATGGAGATAAAGGCACTACTCAACATGAATCCAAGTAGTACCTTTTTCCGACCTGTCCCCGCCAGCCGTATGATGGTAAGTGCAATGCGCGTGTGCAGATGCCACTTTTCAATCGCCATGGCCATTATGAAACCGCCCACGAACAGGAAGATGAACTTGTGGCCGTAGGAAGCGGTGGTGGCAGAAAGATTCAAGGCGCCTGTCAAAGGAAACAGCACTATTGGCAGCAGGCTGGTGACCTCGATCTGCACAGCCTCGGTGATCCACCACATCGCTATCCATAGCGTTACCGACAACACAGCCACGCCTGCCAGTGGGAGACCCTCCGGCCGGAAGAGCCAGTAGGTGAGCAGGAATAGCAACGGTCCTGCCGGAAGTCCCCAGTTGATAGAGCGAATCTGCTTATTGGACAGGAAATTCATCATGGCTGATACAATAGGTCGGCAACATGGCGCGCATTCGCCGCAAAATCATGATTGGCATTGGGCACCGACAACCACTTCCAGTTGAAAGTGGCAGAAAGACGCGCTGCAACCTGCTGGCATTGCTGAAAATAGAACAGGGATCTGTCGTACCGATTCAATCCTTGTGCGTCTGCTTCCGTGGTGTGCCGCAAACCCGCAGAATTGTAATCAGTGTCCTTATCTCCGACAGAGATGAATACTTTCCGTTGGAACAGATCTGTCCATTGTAGATCCGGAATACCTGTTTGTCCGGTTCCGTATGGATAGTCTATGCTACTATCGGGCAGGGTAAACCATCCTGAAGATGCTGCCACAGCCCGGTGATAGGGCATCACAGGCATAAAGGTTACCATCCGGTGTACAAACTGCCCACCCGCTGAAAAGCCGAAGGCATCAAAGTAGGGCTCCTCCGAACCTATGGCAGCAGCAAAGTCACGGAACAATGGCTCTATCAAGGCATAGGTCCACAACGAGTCAGGGTGCAGGGTTGCGGCTGAGGGCTCTTCCCCATTATCAAACACATTGCCCAGATGATAAGCATTGGTACTATAGTACTTGCTGGAAAAGGTAGGTGCGATCAGTATGACACCGTATTGATCGGCTTTATCGATCAGTGCATTCCGACTATATTCTCCGTCGCGACCGGCTCCATGAAACACCATCAGGATCGGGGAGGCACTGTGAGCCAACTCGGGAATGTGGTAATATACGTCTACAGGCTTGTTTGCCAACGGTGCATATCCTGTGAACGTGTAGGATCCCGTACCTGAAAACGTGCTGGTAATCAGTGGAGTAGTGTCTGTCGGCGGGATGTTCCGCTTGCAGGAAACACCCATAAACAGGGACACGATCATGAGGAGCACGCTGCATTGATTGCGGGATAGTATAGTACAGGATGAAAGCATCAAAGGCTGCATGATTGCTGGTAAGTAAGTTCGAAAATAGGTAGTTCATCAGCCATTACAGGCATACCAATTTCGTTAAAATAGTCAATCCAATAAGTCCGGCCGGCAAGATCGGAGTGTATCGGCCACAATGGAAATCTTCTGGGGAATAGAGTTTTCGCGTGCTGCTGCATAACCGAATATCATGCCTTGATGAGCGTATTCTGTCACAAAACATTTACTCAGCGAGTGACAAACCACCCCATTTTGTTCCAGTTGCTGTATCAGTAACCTGTCGTTCCAATTGTCCGGCAGAGGTGCAACCGTATGCAGACTGGTCTGTGCTGTACGTTGCAGTGTGATGGATGGGACATGCTGTGATGCCCAGGCCTGCTCGAATAGATGCTGCCTGTGTGTAGCTGCCGCCAATACCTCTTTTATATGTTGGTGCAGGAAAGAACGTTCTATGAAATCATTGAGTACAATTTGGACTGATGGTGGCACAAAGCGGTGTGAATGTTTCAGTAATGCTTCGATGGTTTGTAACAGGTAATGCGGTACTACCATGAATCCGATTCGGATAGAAGGATGCAGCAATCGGTTGAAGGTACTGAGGTAGATGGTTCTGTTTTCTTTGTCCATGCTGAATAAAGTAGGTGCAAAGCTGCTGGCATTATTGACTTCATGCTCGTAATCATTCTCAATGATGAAACTGCCCTGTGCACTAGCCCATTGCAATAAGTCAACTTTCCGCTGCAAACTCATCCTGTATCCATATGGGTAGTGGCAGGATGGGGTAGTGTGGATCAATTTGACGGGCTTATTGCCATTGGTTACAATGTCCGCAGGCCTACCACCATGCTGATCAACCGGCATGGGTAGTAGGTCGGCCTGTAATCCCTTGAAGATGGAGATGACGTTCGGAAAGGTGGGGTTTTCCATTACCACACCATCACCCGGATTTAATAGTGCCATGCCGCATAAGAACAATGATTGCAGAGAGCCGGAGACGATGATTACCTGCTGTGGATCACAATGCATATTTCTGCTGACCTGCAGGTATTTTGCGAGGTTACTTTTCAGTCGATCTAAACCCGATGAGGGAGAATAAGTGAGTGCTGATAATTTGATAAACCGCCAATATTGATTCGCAAGTGATTTCCATCGGTTAACGGGAAATAGGTCTAACGGTGGCAAGCCTGGCCGAAAAGCTATGTTCTTGTTGTCGGTGCTGTTGATTAGGTTCACATTTTGCGTGAATGATTGTCCAAGTGCTGATATGTCGGGAACCTTACCGACGGTAGTTGTATGCTGTTCCGGGCTTGGATTCACCACACCTTTGTCGGAAACCCTGTACCCGGATCCCTGCCTTGCCTCCACGTAGCCTTCCAACACCAGCATGTCATAAGACTTGATGACACTGCTCCTGGATACTGACAATAACGACGCCAGTTCGCGGGAGGGAGGTAGCAGTATGCCTGCAGGCAGTTCATGGTCGCGGATGCCGGCTTTCATGACCGTGAAAAGACGTTGATAGATTGGCATCCGCTTGTTGTTTCTGCTATGCTTTTCTGTCAACCTACTGTAGCTGCTGCTTATTTTCCTCGCTACGGCATCCATAATTGGTATTCTTTTTTCTGAAAAAATGGATTGGTCAAGATAGGCAGTAAAATCGGTTATTTGACATTCGTCTCCCCACCCACACCATTTCACTCGAAAAATTACAAGCATTATGAAGCAATTGTACGCGATTCTATTAATTGCAGGTCTGTCAATGAGTGCTCAGGCACAGTTATCCTTACAAGGAATCATTGATTTCGGTCTAAGTTCCAATTCAGGAAAGGCCATTCATGTGAAGGCCACGGGGGCCATAGCAGATTTGAGTGATTTCGGTATAGGTGTTGCCAATAATGGTGGTGGCACTGATGGTGTGGAGTACACCTTTCCGGCCATTGCGGTAAATGCCGGGGATGATATTCTGGTAGCACGTGACACTGCTGTCATGCGCACATATTTGAACACCTGCCTATCCGAATTCGAGGTAGTGTTGTTGGCCAATAGCAACATCAGCCAGAATGGAGATGATGCCATCGAGCTGTTTCAAGATAGTGTACAGATAGAAGTTTTCGGTGATCTGACCTATGCTGCCGGAACGCCGCTTTCCTGGAACTACACGGATTCCTGGGCCTACAAGGATGCCGGTGGCATGTGGATGTATGGTGGTATAGACTGCAGTGACAACTCTACCACAACGCAGACATCGACTTGTCCATATCCACTTTGTGTGGCACCGGTTGCAGAGACATTGTCCTTGACCGGCGTAATGGACTTTGACTTAGGCAGTACAGCCGGCAAAGCCATACATGTTACAGCAGTTACGTCCATTGCTGATCTAAGCATCTTCGGATTAGGAGTAGCGAACAATGGCGGTGGCACCGATGGGGTGGAATATACCTTCCCCGCAATTGCCGTAAATGCTGGTGATGACATCCTGGTAGCGCGCGATACAGGCGCCATGAGTGCCTACTTCAACAGCTGCTTCAGTGAGTTTGAAGTGGTATTGTTATCCAACAACAGCATCAGCCAGAATGGGGATGATGCCATTGAATTATTCAAGGATAGTGTGCAGGTTGAAGTATTTGGTGACCTGGTACACACCGGTTTACCGCTGACATGGGAGTATACCGACTCATGGGCATTCAAGGATGCAAGTGGCATGTGGACATATGGCGGACCCAATTGTACAGATGGCACAACTACTACTCAGTCTTCCTCTTGTCCTTATCCTTTGTGCCCTGCACTTCCCCCTGCTGCCAGTCAGGTTACCTTCCGGGTAGATCTGTCACAATACACAGGTAGCTTTACCGGTGCCTTTGTGAATGGCAACTTCAACGGTTGGTGCGGGTCTTGTAATCCGATGACCGATGCCGATAATG
>CAYYHM010000034.1:0-2442 GCA_964471795.1 uncultured Chitinophagales bacterium
GTTTCCAGGCGTTGTGCATCGATGCCTGCTTCGATCAGGTATTCCTTGACTGCCTCAGATCGTCTGCGGGATAACTCCAGGTTATAGGCGTCTGATCCTACATTATCGGTATGACCGGAGATAACGATGTGTAGCTGCGGGTTGGTTTCCAGCAGTTGATATACCTTTTGCAGCTCTACGAGTGAGGGTGGCAGGAGCGTGTATTTGTCGGTGGCAAACAACAGGTTTTGCAGCGTCCACTCCTGTCCGGAGCGGATAGGTTGGAGTGGAATGTCGATATGTATCGGCTGCAGATCGGGTTGGAATTGCAGCAGAAACTGCCCGCTGTAGGCGAGGTAACCCGGTCTGGACACATTGAGGCCATAGTTGATGCCTGCCCGCAGGCATATCAGAAAGTCCTCCTTCAGGTAGGGCTGGCAACGGCTGTTGGCCAGCTCGCTACCCGTTTCCAGCGAGAACAAGTTGAAGTCTGCCTCCAGTTCTTCCTGCGTATCGGCGTCTATCAGGTGGATAACCACATAGGTAACAGGCAATGGGCGTATGGCTGCCGGCATTTCGAACGTGTAAAGGTCGAAACCACCGAAGCCTCCCTGCAGGTCGGACGCGAAATATCCCGTGCTGCCGTCAGCCGTTACGAACAGACTGCCCTCGTTGGCTTTGGTGTTGATGGGGTAGCCAAGGTTGGCAGGCTTGCTCCAGGTGCCATCTTCCTGCAATCGACTCATGTACAGATCTGCACCGCCCATGCCCACATGGGCATTCGATCCAAAGTACAGCGTTACACCGTCAGCGTGGATGAAGGGCACCTCTTCATCACCGGCGGTATTGATTGTCGCTCCGAGATTTACGGCATCACCCCAGCTGCAATCTTCCTGCAGGGTGCACATCCAGATGTCCTTTCCACCTTGTCCGCCCGGTCTGCGGCTCACAAAGAATAGCCGCTTGCCATCAGCGCTGATACTGGGCTGTGATTCATAGGACAGCGAGTTGACGGGTATTGGAAGCATCTCCGGTCTGTTCCATCCTTGTTTGCTGGCAAAGCTTTGGTAGATATCCCATCCACGTTGACCATTGCCGCCATAATCTGCAGCGAAGAAGAGCGATTTTCCATCGGGGCTGATTGCCTGCGAGCCTTCGCCAAAGAGGGGTGAGTTTATGGTTGAGGGCAGCTTTTCTGCTGTTGACCACCCCGAATCTGTGGAGGTTGCAGTGTATATGTCCTCGTCGTTTACGCTTCTCCGGGTAAAATACAGCGATTGCTGGTCTGCCGTGAGTGTCGGCAGATAATCATGAAACCGGCTGTTGATGGCAGGCCCCATGGATTCCGGCACAAAGGCCACCGGGTGTTGGCGGGCTGAGTCTGCAAATGCGCAGTTGCGGAGTATGCCGTCCAATTCCGTTCTTTTGCCCGCCGACAGATCAGGTAGGGTGGCATACATGCTGAATGCAGCTGCAGCCTGCTGGAAGCTATCCAGCTCCCAATAGGCCAGTCCGATGGTATAATAAATCCTCAGATTATGCTCCGGCAGCAGCGCATTGGCCTTGTTGAACTGTTCCAGCGCCTTGGCAAACTGCTTCTGCATGAAATACAAATCTGCCAATCGATGCATGGCATCTACAAAGTCAGGCGATGCTTGTAAAGCCTTGAGCAAGGCACTTTCTACACCGGCAAAATCTTGCTGAACAAACAGTTCGGTGCTCTTGTCGAACCACTTGCGTGCCTTTGGTGGAGCGGTCTCAAGGGTGGTTTGTGCCTGCAGCAAATTAGTGGCATGCCATACCAGCAAGATGAAAATGATGATGCGCATAGGCTCAGGGCACGTTGATGTATTTGTGTGTCTGCAGCGAAATGCGCCATTGCGGATGTTGCTTCACATAGTCGATAATAAGCGGCAACATCTCTTGTTCGCGGCTCCATTCCGGTTGCAACAATAATACGCACGATTCGCCTACTTGTTGTGCATGCTGCTCAGCCCACGCCAAATCGGAGGGATGATACACCACCACCTTCAACTCATGCGCCTGTTTCAATACCTCAGGCAGAGGCTTCTTGAATTTCTTGGGCGACACGCAAATCCAGTCCCAATCGCCCGTGACGGCATATGCTCCGGATGTCTCTACATGCGTACGAATGCCTGCATCATGCAAGGCCTGTGTCAGCGCTGTAACATCGTACATGAATGGCTCTCCACCGGTGATGACAGCCATGGGGGCACCTGACTGCTGTACCCATGTTACCATGTCGCTGATGGCTACTTCCGGATGCTGATCTGCCGGCCAGCTCTCTTTTACGTCACACCATACACAACCGACATCACATCCGGCCAAACGCAGGAAATAGGCAGCTTGTCCTGCGTAAACACCCTCCCCCTGAATGGTGTAGAAATGCTCCATCAGCGGTAGTTTCCCGACACCGGGTGTTATAGCGTAGCCTTTTGCCAT
>CAYYHM010000034.1:2542-10486 GCA_964471795.1 uncultured Chitinophagales bacterium
AGTTGCCCGGATTGCCCTGTCGGCTCATGAGGATGCTCATGGGTCGTCCTACGATGTTGCTTCTGCCGATTACGACACAATGCTTACCTGCCGTGGGGATGTTGTACCGTTCCAGTAAGGTGATGATTCCGAATGGGGTAGCGGAAATAAAACTGGGCAATCCTTGCACCATGCGGCCCACATTCACCGGATGGAAGCCGTCTACGTCCTTTTTCGGATCGATGGCTTCCAACACTTTGTCTACATCGATATGCTTGGGCAACGGCAGTTGTACAATGAAGCCATCTACCTCGGCATCATTGTTCAGCTGATGTACATATTGCAGTACCTCTTCTTCCGATGCGGTTTCTGACAGACGAATGAGGGTGGAGCCAAAACCAATGCGCTCACAGGACCGGACCTTACTGGCGACGTATGTCTGGCTGGCGCCATCATTGCCTACCAGAATGGCTGCCAGATGCGGAATCTTGTCGCCGGAAGCCTTTCGTGCAGCTACCTCCAGTGCCAGCTCCGACTGGATGGTCTGAGATAGTGCTTTGCCGTCTAATAGAATCATACAGTAAGGTGAAGCTGATGTATTACAAAGGTAACCAAACTATGTGGGTAAACCTTTGCTGCGCCACTGTGCCCTAGCCACAAATATCAATCGCTGGAGTTTCCGAAAAATAGGATTTTACCCAATATGTATTGATGGCCACTTGTCAGGGATCAATGCTGAATTCTGCCGATACATCCGGGAAACGGATGCCGAACAGTGCAGGTCAATCGTGCTGTTACTGCGTCAATTGCTGTCTTCATCAGCCACAATTCGGTACACATCACGTCCCTGCGAAATGGCATCGAGGACGCCCTTCGTAATCTCGTGTGGCTGCAACCAGTCGCCATTTTCCTTGGCGGCCATGATGATCTGCTTGTACTTGATGTTGTCCAGGTTGCCAAATATCGGCTCCCGCTCATCTTCATCTACATCGAAATCTTCGTATTCCAGATTGCCCAGTAAATCGAAATACAACACCTCAATCCCTTGCTGATTGAGCAGTTGTCCGATGATACCCGTTGCCTGCTCTGCATCACCCTTTATCCAGGCTACTACATTGCTGATAGGGCCTACCGACTGAATGGTTTCTTCCAGAGCCATTCGCAGGTGGTCATCCTCTTTGTAGTCGCATTGTACGGGATTGATGCGCAGCCCCATTTCCTGAGCTGCTTCCCACAAGTCATTGAGCCTGAAGCTGCTTCGTGCAATCACGGTTACCAGGTCAAATTGCTCTGCCAGTTGCAGCGTTGTATCACGCAACATACCGGTTCCTCCTATCACCAGCGCATGCCTCATACAAAGGCCGGTTTGGTGACTAATACCGACAGCGTATCAGCAGATAACCATTCGGGAGGTTCATTGGAAGCCATATTACAGGGAACGTTTGGTTAAGTCGAAAGTAAAACTTTTCTGTCGTTTACCAGCCTAAAATCCATGCGAAAACCAATGGGGCAACAATGGTAGCATCCGATTCAACGATAAACTTGGGTGTATGGATGTCCAGTTTACCCCAGGTGATCTTTTCGTTCGGTACGGCACCGGAGTAGGATCCGTAGCTGGTGGTGCTGTCCGAAATCTGACAGAAATAGCTCCAGAATGGGATGTTTTCCATCTCCATATCCTGGTATAACATTGGCACTACACAGATCGGGAAATCACCGGCAATACCGCCACCAATCTGGAAGAAGCCAACTCCCTTGCCTTCGCTGTTTTGGATGTACCAGTTGGCCAGCCAGGTCATGTATTCGATACCGGACTTCATTGTAGACGGCTGTAGTTCTCCTTTGATACAGTAGGACGCAAAGATGTTGCCCATGGTGGAGTCTTCCCATCCGGGTACGATGATGGGGAGGTTCTTTTCTGCTGCAGCCAGCATCCAAGAATTGGTGGGATCGATTTCATAATACGGCTCCAGGTCGCCCCCTAACAGCATCTGATACATGTATTCGTGGGGGAAGTACCGCTCACCAGATTCTTCTGCCTGCTTCCAGCGCTTGTGGATGTGGGCTTGGATGCGGCGAAATGCTTCCTCCTCCGGAATGCAGGTGTCGGTTACGCGGTTGAAGCCGTCTTCCAGCAAGGCCCACTCATCGGAGGGGCTTAAATCCCGATAGTTGGGCACCCGCTTGTAATGCGAATGCGCCACCAGGTTCATGATGTCTTCTTCCAGGTTTGCTCCTGTACAGCTGATGATTTGCACCTTATCCTGCCGTATCATCTCGGCCAGCGAAATCCCCAGCTCAGCTGTACTCATGGCACCAGCCAGCGTAATCATCATCTTTCCCCCCTCCAGCAGATGGGTCTCGTATCCTTTTGCAGCGTCCATGAGGGCTGCGGCGTTGAAATGACGATAGTGGTGTTGAATGAATTGACTGACAGGACCTTTCATGAAATCATTTGTTTGGTGCAAAAATAAGGCATTCCAGTCATGCGGGCCGTTTGTTGAACTGTTTGCCTGCCATCGTGTTTTCTGCGTGTGATACATGTAACCTTCCACTGTGAGATTCACAGACCTTTACAAGCGGTGGCCAGCCGATTCGATGTAACCTTATTCGAAGCACTTGCACCACGTTTTCCTAAGATGGAGCTGCTCCGCCATGATCTGATTGCTGATGGGGGAGAGGTACACCTGCTGCTGAAGGCAGGGCCGGTTAAACAGCGCTGGATTTCTGTTATTTCAGGCGTGGAGCGTACCGATACCTACTTTCAGTTTGTTGATGAAGGCAGGACTTTGCCCTTTCCTTTTCAGCGCTGGAAGCACATCCACAGGGTGGAGTCTACCGGTGCAGATAGTTGCCGGATCGTAGATGATATCACCTGCTCCACAGGGCTACGATTGCTTGATGTACTAGCCTATCCCGTTGTGAAAAAGATGTTTTCTGCCAGAGCACCACTTTATGTGGCTTTTTTTGAACAATAACCTGCGGCAATGTGTCTTTACAAGTGATAGGTTCTATTTGTTCAGATAAATTTGTCGAAAAAATCAAACTGCGATAGCCATGTTACTAAAGAATGAGCTGTCCATCAAGGAGCTGGAGGCATTGACGGGGATTAAGGCGCACACCATAAGAATATGGGAGCAACGCTACAATATCATGGAGCCGGCACGTACCGACACCAACATAAGAACCTATACGAATCAGGATTTGAAGATGTTGCTCAACATCGCCTTCCTCAACCGGCATGGTTACAAGATCTCCCATATTGCGGAGATGTCGCCGGAGGAAAGGTCCGAGAAGGTGTCTCAGTTGTTCGAGCTTACATCAGATATAGAGCCATACGTTGACACGCTTACTATAGCCATGGTTGACCTCGATGAACACCGGTTCGAGAAGGTGATCACCAGGGCCACCATTCATTTTGGCTTCGAGCGGATGATGGAATATGTCATCTATCCCTTTTTGGAGAAGATCGGTGTCATGTGGATGACCAATAGCGTGCATCCTGCACAGGAGCACTTCATCACCAACCTGATCCGTCAAAAACTGATTGTAGCCATCGATAGTATGCCGCTTCGCTCCGGTGATGATGGACAGAAATTCCTGTTGTTCCTGCCTGAAGGGGAAATCCACGAGTTGAGTCTGCTGTACACCAACTATCTTCTCAAGGCCGCCGGGAAGCATGTGATCTACCTGGGATTAAACGTGCCACTCGCAGACGTAAAGGCAGTAGCTGAACTATACCATCCTTCGCACTTGATGACCATCGTTACGGTGTATCCGTCCGGCAAGGACCTGCAACCCTACCTGTATCGCCTCTGTGCCGAAGTGCCGGATGCACAAGTGCTGGTAAGCGGTGCGCAAGCACGTGCACTTCCTCAACAGCTGCTGGATCAAATCATGGTTCTGCACGACATCCGCCAGCTGAAGAAAATGGTGTCGCCAGCGTAAAGTTTTGTCAAAGGTTTCTTAAAAAGTGTTAGTCCTTCAGTTGTCGCTCCTTACTATCGTATGTAGGGAGTGATTCGATTTTGTCTGTCCGGACTGCCGGTAACTGGCAATAAATCATCGACTTATGAATGATCTGGGAGAAGATATACGCTCCACCAGATCCGTTATGCACACTACAGGTGGATAATTGTTTTACGAAATCGTCAAAAGATTGAACAAAAAGATTGGCGGTTTAAGAATTGCTGTTTAAATTTGAGAACATAAGGTTAAACAAAAACCTCCTCAAGCTTATGGCACCTACACAGTTTACCAATCAAATCCTGGAGTTCAGCCAATCACTTCAGGCGTTCGCCTTTCATCTCACCAAGGATGCAGAAGATGCGAACGATCTGGTTCAGGAAACACATTACAGAGCGTTGTCCAACCATGACAAGTTTGCGGAAGGCACCAACATCAAGGCTTGGTTGTTCACCATCATGAAGAACATCTTCATCAACAACTACCGCCGCAAATCACGTAGGAAAACAGTGTTGGACAACACCGAAGACCAATTTGTGCTTAACTCT
Source organism: uncultured Chitinophagales bacterium (assembly GCA_964471795.1). GTDB lineage: Bacteria > Bacteroidota > Bacteroidia > Chitinophagales > S012-47 > CAJXXO01. Next base: position 7,036 of record CAYYHM010000034.1, read on the forward strand.
GCTCCCTCAGTTGCGGGAAACAATGCTATCTCAAACCTCACCATGGCGGACATCGAAGGCGCTATTGACAGGTTGGATGACCAATACAGGAAGCCATTCATGATGCACTATGTAGGGTACAAATACCAGGAAATAGCAGACGACATGGAACTGCCACTGGGAACGGTAAAGAGTAGGATATTCTTCGCAAGAAGGCTGCTCAAAGACGATTTAGGCAATACAATCAGGTATTAATTCCAAGCCTCCGAAAGGGGGCTTTTTTTTGCCCTGTTGGATCAGGTAAAGTCAGGCATATAGACACAAATTCTGCCTTTGTATGCTGGTCTACAGGCTATCAATTGGTAGCATAGATCAATCGGGTGATGGTTTAATTTCACCAAATGGGTGAACCATATTCCGAAACCGGCGTTCTGATTCTTGTTAAAGCATTTGATCGAAACACTACACAGAAACATGAAGAACGGACATCACCTGAACGGCAACGGAATACATCATCATAATGGGCATGATTGGGAGGATTTGCTGGGTGATCAGCATGTATCCACCGGTATAGAAACACCCATGCGTGATGATGCGTTTGATATAAGCGACGAAGAGAAGATTGCACGTATCACGGATAAATTCAGGGACATCATGACAATCATGGGTATGGATTTGACCGATGATTCACTGAAAGGCACGCCAAAACGTGTTGCCAAGATGTTCATCAAGGAGATTTTCCGGGGTCTCGATCCGGCAAACAAGCCTGCAATAACCCTATTCGAGAATAAGTTTCAATACCAGGAGATGCTGGTGGAGCGCGACATTCGGGTGAATTCCTATTGTGAGCATCATTTTGTGCCGATAGTAGGAAAGGCCCATGTGGCCTACATCTCCAGCGGCTACGTAATTGGTTTGTCCAAGATGAACCGGTTGGTGGAGTATTTCAGCAAGCGACCGCAGGTGCAGGAGCGGCTTACCGTACAGATAGGCGAAGAATTGAAGAAGGTGTTACACACTGCTGATGTGGCTGTAATCATAGAAGCTGATCACATGTGTGTGTCGCAGCGTGGCGTTGAGGATCCGGGCAGCAGCACGGTTACCAGTTTTTACAGTGGGCGTTTTGAGGACGCTGCTGTCCGTCAGGAATTGTTTCACCACATCAAAAAATAATATCCCATGTTTGGATGGTTCAAGCGCGACCCGAAGGCACAGTTACAGAAAACGTATCAGAAGCTGATGGAGGAGGCGATGCATCTGCAGCGCAACGGTGACATCAAGGGATATGCGGCAAAAGTAGCTGAGGCGGAGAAAGTAGCCGATCAGATTGCGGCACTGTCTGCCGGCTGATTAGCTGCCCGATAGGGTGGCGAGCAGTTCCCTTACTTCATTGGAAGTAACGTCAGTAAATAGCTTGCCTTCGTGTGCATAGCTGATTTGTCCTCGTTCCTCAGACACGATTATGGCCACAGCATCGGACTGTTCTGATATACCCACAGCCGCTCTGTGGCGCATCCCCAGGTGACTTGGAATATCTGGATTTTCGCTCACAGGCAATACACACTTTGCTGCCAGTATCTTGTTGTCGGCAATGATTACGGCGCCATCATGCAGTGGGCTGTTCTTATAGAATATGCTTTCCAGCAGACTGGTGGTGATCTTACTTTCCAGAGGAACACCAGTATTGGCAACGAACTGCAACCTGCTGGTAAACGTATACACGATCAATGCGCCGGTGTTGGCTTTGGAGAAGTTGTCAACGGCTTTGCATAGCTGCCGTATGCCCAAGTCCCTTTCTGTGTTTACATGCCAGTTCTTTACGCTGAGCTTGCTCCACATGCTGTCTTTACTGAATCGGCTGCTTCTGCCTACATACAGCAGGAACCTGCGTACTTCAGGCTGAAAAACGATAATCACCAGGATAACCCCTACGCCCACGAATTGGTCGAGTATTCCTGAAAGCAGCTCCATCTCCAAGGATCGCACCAATATGGCAGTGAGGTAAACGATCAGGAGACCGATGAAAATGTTGAATGCCAGGGAGCCCTTTACCAAGCGGTACAGCTGATAAATCAGCAATCCTACCAATAAGATATCCAGCAGATCGAGGAATCTGATTTCAAGGAATCCGATCTGGAATAATGGTATCAAGAGCCAATTGTGTTTCTGCAAATATAACAGGTAGCAGATTTACAGGATTTCCGATTTGCTGTTCAGTGAATCAGAACTGTTTTCTGTTGCAAGGTTCACCGGCAATTGGAGGTGGTGCTGCCTGCTGCAAAGCCAAAAGAGCCTTTCTCAGGTAGCCATGATGTGATAGCCACACCAATATCTGAATCTTTCTATTGCTTGATGGACGAGGATTTCTGTGCCAAAACGGTTGTTATTATTCGCAACCGGCTTGTCTATCAGAACAATCCACCCTTTTTCAGCTCCAGTGTATTGGTGCCGATCAGGTATCCATTCTGATACAGCTCAACGGTGTAGATGCCATCCATGAACTCGTTGTCCTGATACCATTCACTACAGAATTCCTTGCCGGGATCTGAAGGATCATAGTTGATGGTAAGCTTGGTGGTGAACAGGCTTGTTTCGCCGGTTTCTGCCAGCTGGAAAGTGCCGGAACCCATGCTTTCCATAGAAAGGGTAGTGCCTTCCGGTGAGGTTATCTTAAGGTAGATGTCTCTGTATCCGGGGCGTGCAATCCTGTTCTCGGCCAGATTGAAGCATACCCGCAACTTATCGGTACGCTTGGCTCTGTCCGTTACTTTTTCTCTTGTCTCACCACGAAACTGTATACCGTTGGCTGAAACGTTGAGTGCCGTAAGTACAGCACCACGGGCTATCTGGCTTTCCAGCGTGCTGATTGTCTGATTCTTGTTTTGCACCTCTGAGGTTAACACCTCGTTTTCAGCTTCCAGTGCTGCATACTGCCGCTTGAGTTCTTCGATCTCTGCCGTGTAGTCTTCGGTCTTTTGCTCCAACTCCGCTATCAGCTGAGCCAATTGTTGTTTCATTCTGCCGATTTCAACATCCCTGGCAGACACCCGCTGACTAAAAACGACCTTCAATGAATCCAGTTCACGCACCTTTATACTGATGATGGAGTCCAGTTCTTCATTGATGCCCATACTGGCAGACAGTTCAGTCTTTAATGAGTCTACCATTCTTTCATAGTCGGCTTTTTGCTCCAACAGCTCGTTGCGCTCGGCAGTGAGCACTTCGGATTCCTCATTGGTTTTCATGTTGGTGAAGAAGAGCACACCATTCACAACCAATAGGATAGCAATCAGCAAGAGGTAAAAAAGCGAACGTCTTTTCTTATTTTGGGGCTGTCTGTTCTCATTCATCGTGCAGGCGTTTTTTACGTACTTAAAACGCAAAACTATTTACTTTTCATACAACAGCGTGCATTATGGAGTTGGATAAGGAATATTGGGAGCAGAGATACCGCAATAATCAGATGGGTTGG